>JANWXX010000473.1 GCA_025057345.1 Polyangiaceae bacterium
TCGCCTCAAAGCGCTCCACGAGCGTCCCGATGGCGCCTTGCTCGGTAAGCTGCCGCGCTATCGTCACCGGGAGCCGAGTATAGAAACCGCGCCGAGAAACTTCCCCCAACTGCTGCTCCAGCGCTGTAGCTCCCTCCACCCCTACGAGCTGGACTACCGAGTGGGCATCCAGACCGGGGATCTGCATCGCCATGCGCATCAGCACCGATAGGTTGAGGTAAGCCCGCCCATGGACCCCAGCGATCAAGGGTTCTTCCGAGACGGAGCAACCTAGCTGTTCAAAGGTGTAGCGAAAGCTGTCTTCCACAAAAGGTTCGGAAAGGCTCAGCGTCAAGGGGGATACTACGCCGGAGAGGGATTCCGTCACCGTAGTACGAGACCAGACCGTGGAGGCACCACCACCAGTTGGGAAGCCTTGGC
The DNA here is from genome assembly GCA_025057345.1 of Polyangiaceae bacterium. Classification (GTDB taxonomy): domain Bacteria; phylum Myxococcota_A; class Polyangia; order Polyangiales; family Polyangiaceae; genus JANWXX01. The sequence continues at coordinate 421 of JANWXX010000473.1, forward strand.
GGGGCCCTCGCTGAGCCTGGAGCACGAAAAGGCGATCCTCGACGAAGGCAAAGCGGATCTCTACCTCCTCCATACCCCTGGGGGAGAGGCGAGCTGCAAGGGCCGCCAACGCCTCGCGGTGGGTTTGGAGTAGGCAAGGAATGTTGCGGCGCTCTGGAGGAACCGGCAAGAAGGCGACACCAGAGGCACTTGGGGCAAGCATCGTAGGTTTGTGAGCGATCTGCCCTTCGAGGGGAGTTCCGTCGGGGGCAAGGCGCAGCACGTCACATGCAGCGTCACCGCCTTCGACCTGTGGGCCAAGGCCCCACCATGCGTTGACGACAAACTCCCCAGGCCCCCCAGGATGGCCACGAAGGGAAGAAGGGGGGCAAGTGGCCATCACACCCGAGATCTCCGCCGGAAGCAGGGGCTGGATCAGTACGGCCATGGCCACATCGCGAGCCTTACGCTCAGCAAGGTAGGTTAGAGCTCTAGGTGAGAAGATAAGAGCCCAAAGACGACGCACTGCCTCGCCCAACGCCGCGCTACCTCGCACCCCGAACTCCACAGCAGATAGGCCGGCCATGTGGGCAATGCTGTCGTCCTCAACGGAGGGGCTGGCGCAGACCACCAAACCCCAAGGTGCAAGGGGTTCCAGACGATCCCACAGGGCCTCGAAGGCCCTGGAGAGGCTCGCTGGCAAAGGCCCCTCCAGAAGGCGGGCACGGGCCTGAGCAGCACGCTCCATCCGTGCCATCGGCTTGCGGAGTTTGATCAGGGCACGGGGTTCATGCTCTCTCGGTAGCTCGGTCTCGACCCAGTCGCGGAAGGGCCCCACGTCCAGCACCCAGGTCACCGGGATGTTGACACCGCTAGCCAGGAGAGAAGCTAGCTCGACGGCTTTGCCCCCCACCCTCCGGGGGGAGCTGCCAGCATCTTCGAGGAGATGGAGGGAGGGGTGTTCGAGGGTAGCCAGAATGGGTGCAGTATAACGACCGCCACTCCGCTGGAAAGACGACACCGGTGCAGTGCATGATGCACCGGTGAATCCTCCTCGACTGGACGTCGCCGACCAGATCTCCCCCGGCCCTGGCCTCTCTGCCGGAGGCCGCACCGCCACCTATGCCCTCGCCGAGGCGCTGTTCTCCTCCCGCGAGGGCCATCCTCCTCCGGAGCGCCTCCTCTGGCTCATGGATGACCTCGACCACTTCCTCGCTCATGCCGGCTCCCGCGCTCGTCTCGCCTATGGCCTGTGCTTGCTGGCCATCACTTGGCTTGCTCCGCTGCTGATCGGCCGCCCCTGCACCCTCGCTTCCCTTTCCTTGCCTCAGCGCGTGGAGGCCCTCGAACGTTTGGAGCAAAGCCCCTTCGCCCTTGCCTTCTTCGGCGCTAAGACCATCCTCTGCATCCTGTACTACGAACACCCTGAGGCCGCTCGGGCCGCTGGCGTTGACGCCTCCTGCCTTCGGAGCCCCCGATGAACGAGATCCAGAGCGCCCGTGACCTCGAAGGAGACCTGGAGCTGAGCGCCGATACGGTGGTGGTCGGCTCCGGTGCAGGTGGTGCTGTTGTTGCTACGGAGCGCGCCTTGCAGGGGGACCGCGTTGTCGTCTTGGAGGAAGGCCCCCACGTACCCGCTGCCCTTCTGGGTAAAATGAGGCCCAGTGAATCCATTCGCCATGTGTGGCGCGATGGGGCCTTTACCGTGGCCATTGGCATCGGTGATTCACCCTCCATCAACGTCACCATGGGCCGCTGCATCGGCGGCTCCTCGGTGTTGACCGGGGCAGTCTGCTTCCGCACCCCAGAGCACGTGCTCCACCACTGGACCGAAACCCTCCGCCTCCGAGACTACACCCCTGCCGCAATGGAGCCCTACTTCGAGCACGTTGAGCGCGCCATCCACGTCGAGGAGGTGCCAGAGGAGATGCGCTCCCGTTCCACCCAGCTCTTCGCCTTGGGGGCACGCCGCACCGGTCTGGAAATGAAGCCGATACGCCGGAACACCCGAGGCTGCAACGGCTGCGGGCGCTGTAACTTCGGCTGTCCTCATCAGGCGAAGATGAGCGTCGACCTCAGCTACCTCCCCCGAGCCCTCGCCGCCGGGGCGGAGGTCTGGAGCCATTGCCTCGTCCGGCGGGTGCTTCGTAAGGGAGACCGGGCCGTGGGCGTGGAGGGTCGTATCCTCGACCGCAGGGGTCGCCCTGCCGGACACCTTGCGGTCCACGCCCGCCGCGTGGTGCTCGCCGCGGGGGCTTGGCATACCCCGCTTCTGCTCCGGAACAGTGGGCTGGGCAACCCGGAGCGGGTCGGCCACCACATGACACTGCATCCCGGGTTCCGGGTTCTGGCTCGCTTCGACGAACCGGTGCAGGGATGGCAGGGAGCCCTGCAGAGCGGCTGGACAGACGCTCTAGAGGCTGACGGGATCACGCTGATCAGCCTCTTCGTCCCCCCCGGTGTGCTAGGCGCGACCATGCCCGGCGTCGGCCCGGAGCATATGGACAACGTCCGCCACATCGGCCACCTGGCCATGTTCGGAGGTATCCTCCACGACGAGGGCGGCGGCTCCCTCTACCGTATACCGGGCCGTGAGCCCCTGGCCTTCTACCGGATGACCCGCCGGGACCGTGCCCGCATCCCGAAGCTGATCCGCGCCATGGCTTGGGCCTTCTTCGCTGCCGGAGCCCGTGAAGTCTTCCTTCCGGTGCTCGGGCTTCGTGGAGTGAATGCTGATGCTTTTGCCCGCTTGGACCTGGATCGTATCCCTGCCAATCGCATCGAGTGCGCCTCCCAGCACCCCCTCGGCAGCGCCCAGATGGGTGCCTCCCCGGAGCACTCTGTAGTCGATGGGAATGGCCGCCTATGGGGTATGGAACACCTCTACATTGCCGACGGAAGCATCGTTCCCACTAGCCTCGGCGTAAACCCCCAGCTCTCCATCATGGCCATCGCTACCCGCATTGCTGACCGCATGCGCTTATGCCGCAAGGCTATCCTCTAGGGCAAGGGGGGCTTGGGCCCTTGCTGGGAGACACATCATACGCTCGGTCTGGTGAGAACCTTACCCCCCAATCCCCCTCTCCCTGGTGGGCAGAGAGGGTGAAACCCAATATCCAGAAGCTCCCTACGAGGACCCCTCGCCCTGGCGGGTAGAAGAGGGGACGGGTCTTTGGTCCACACATGGCGGCCATGGCCCCTCGCCCTGGCGGGTAGAAGAGCGAGATGAATCGGAGGTTCCGCCCTAGGGACGGGGGCAATCCGTCCGCTTGCCGCGCATCCGCCAGCGCTTGCTCCTCGGCGGTACATCGTCGCTCCTCCGCAG
>JANWXX010000474.1 GCA_025057345.1 Polyangiaceae bacterium
GCCTGCTGGAACGGGGCGTCAAGGTCTTGCCGCCTCAGAGGGTAACTCCCTGACTTGCGCTAGGTCATTGCTATGGCCGTCTCGTGGTAGCCTCCTTCTTCTCGGTACCTCGAACCCAGGGAGATTCATGATGAGCCAAGGTGCTGCCGACGAGCGTCTCGTGGTCAATGGGTCGCGATTGTGGAATTCACTGATGGAGCTCGCCAAGATTGGGGGAACCCCCAAGGGGGGTGTCTGTCGTCTGGCTCTCACCGACCTGGATCGCCAGGGGCGTGACCTGGTGGTGAGCTGGGCCAGGGAGGCAGGGCTTCAGGTCAAGACCGATAAGATCGGCAACGTGTTCCTGCGGCGGGAGGGGCGTGACCCAACTCGCCCCCCCATTGTTTGCGGCAGTCATATCGATACTCAGCCCACCGGCGGTAAGTTTGATGGGAACTACGGTGTGCTCGCAGGATTGGAGGTGGTCCGTACCCTCAACGATCGGAACATCCAGACCGAGGCACCTATCGAGGTCGCCTTTTGGACCAATGAGGAGGGCTCTCGCTTCGTTCCTGTGATGATGGGCTCTGGAGTGTTCGCTGGAGCTTTTTCCCTGGAAACCGCCTATGCCGCCAAGGACATTGCAGGGAAGACCGTGGCGGAGGAGCTGGCCCGCATCGGCTACATGGGCGAGGAGGAGCCAGGCAGTCATCCCATCGGCGCCTACTTCGAGGCGCATATCGAGCAAGGTCCGGTACTGGAGAATGCCGGCATCACCATCGGCGTCGTCACTGGTGTTCTGGGGCTTCGCTGGTACGACTGCGTGGTTACTGGCATGGAGGCCCACGCTGGCCCTACGCCCATGGCGCTCCGCAAGGACGCCCTCCAGGTAGCCACTCGCATTATGCAAGAAACAGTCGCCATCGCTCATCGATACCCCCCTTATGGCCGCGGCACCGTGGGTTTTGTCCAGGTTTTCCCCAACAGTCGTAACGTGATCCCGGGGCAGGTCAAGTTCTCCATCGACCTACGCAACGTGGATGTTGAGCGCCTCGACGCTATGGACCGAGACATCCGCACCTTCATCGAACGGACCTCCCAGGAAACCGGCCTCCCCATCTCGCTGGAGCAAGTTTCCTACTTCCCACCCTGCCCCTTCGAAGAGAGTTGCATTGAGGCGGTGCGCAAGAGTGCTGAAGCTCTCGGCTACTCCGTCATGGACGCAGTATCTGGTGCCGGCCACGATGCTGTTTACATGGCCCGCCTCGCTCCTGCTGGGATGATTTTCATTCCCTGTAAAGATGGCATCAGCCACAATGAGATTGAGGACGCCAAACCCGAGCATATCGAGGCTGGGTGTAATGTCCTGCTTCATGCCATGCTTGATCGAGCTGGCGTTGTCTGTTGAGCCCTGCCATGACTCCCGAGGAGCGTCTAACCGAGCTAGAAATCCGCTACACCCACCAGCAGGAGGTCATCGATCAGCTCAGTGACCTCGTCGCTTGGCAGGGGCGCCAACTCGACGCGCTCCGAGCCGAGCTTGACCGCCTCCGGCGCTATGCAGAGGCCGACGAGCCTTCTCCCCACGAGCGCCCTCCCCACTACTGAGCCTCGTTGCGACGCGCTGCGGTTTCCTTCTTCCTCCTTGTGCTTGGCCTGGGTGTGTGGCTGGGTACTCGTTCTCGTTTTGCTAAGGCAGGCAAGGCTGCTTCTTCCCCGAAGGATTCCCGATGCCGAACCGCCTGCGAAGCCCTGCCTCTCCCGGGAGGTTTGTTCTTCATGGGAAACAGCTTCCCTTCCCATCCAGAAGCTGCGGAGGGCCTAGGCCGTGAGGATACCTTCGGGGATGACCGGCCGACACATCCGGTCCATGTGGCGCCTTTTTGTCTTGATCGCTCTGAGGTAACGGTGGCTCGCTTCCGTGCCTTTGTGGCAGCGTACAACCCGGATCTTCCAGAGCAGGCTGGGGCTCATCCTCGAATTCCAGGGAGTGGATGGAAGCACTCCTGGAGGAGCAAGCTCCCAAGTTCCAGGGAGGATCTAACGAAGCAGCTCGCTTGTTCCCCCCTGGCCACCTGGACGGATACCCCCGAAGACAGAGAAGCCATGCCGATCAACTGCGTGAATTGGTACGTCGCCTTTGCCTTTTGCATCTGGGATGGTGGGCGCCTACCCACCGAAGCCGAGTGGGAATTTGCCGCTCGTGGCGGGAGCGAACATCGCTTGTATCCATGGGGAAACGCAGAGCCAAACCAGGATATGGCCCACTTCGACTGTGGGATGCCGTGCAGGAGAGGAGGGAGGCTCTCCGAGCCCCCGCCGCCTTACCCGGCCAGGTGGGGTCACCTAGCCATGGCAGGAGGGGTGGCGGAGTGGGTGCTGGACACCTATTCCGTAGGTGTTTACGGCCTCCGGGCTAGGATGGGGTTGAGTTGTGAGGACTGCGTCAATCTCTCCGAAGCAGATGATGTAAGGGGGCTTCGGGGAGGTGACTTCACCTCGAACTCTAGAGTTCTTCGCGGCTTTGCCCGAGGGTTCACTCGCCCGACTAACCGCCTTGCTACGGTGGGGATCCGCTGTGCTCGTTGAGCCCTCGTTGCCCCTCTTGCTGAGACTCTCGGGTTTCTCGTGCGTTCTCTGGATGCACAGTTGCGGAGGAGCCCGGCTCACCCCCCCGGAGGAGCCTCTTCTTCAGCGAGTTCAGGAAGGCAGCATGCTCTTGGCGACTTATCCCTCCACCTCCGCTGCAAAACTCACCTGGACAGGCGCATCTCCCCCGCTGTTTGAGGCAGAGTCTGCCTCTGCAGTGATTCCCCCTGGGGTGGACCCTATCCATTGTCCGGAAGGTCGGTTGTTCATGGGGCATGGTCGCAGTGATGCTGTGGCAGGCGTTGCGCGTCGCGTGGATCGTCTGTCGCTTCTAGATGACCCGCAGGCTAGTATTTTGCCGGGTCCGGTAAGGGCAGCGTCCATCCCGGTAGGAAACCAGATTGTGGACGAGTATCCGGCGATGCCTACGGATACCGTCCCTGTGGGGGAGAAGATCTGTGTGGATGGCTCCTGCTTCTGTGAGTTTACGGGTACAGTCCCCAGGTTTCTGCGCGGCGCAACGGATACATTCACGGTCCGGGCCGGAACGACGACCATCCTTCAGATGGTGGCAGCGATGGGCTACCGGATGGGAGATGTGGATTCGGATTGTCAGCCCGTTCCCTACAGGGCCGTGAACATCCTCCGCCGATCCACGGATTGCGGAAGGAGCTGGACTACAAGCATACTCAACGCGGAGGGGTTTGAAGATACGTTCTACAGCAATGCGGATCTGCCCTTCATGTATGTAGACCGAAACAATCCTGAGCGGGTCTTCGTCGCTGGCGGAAGCGGGCCTCCGCTGGGAGGTGTACAAGGGCTCCTGGTATGGCGTTCGGATGACAACGGACGGACTTGGACCCCTAGGTTCTCACCTAAGGTGAAGGGCCGGCACGTTCTGTTTTCCTCCCATGCTTTGACGACAACCTCGGAGGGGATTGTGGTGCTCGCGGGCTGTGGGGTCAGCACCAGCGAGGCCAACGATGCTCCTCTCCTTGTTTACTACTCGCTCAATCACGGGGATGACTGGTTCGGTCCGGTGGTCCAGCCTTCCTCGGTAAGCAATTGCGGTAGGGGTTACGCACCCACCCAGGAATGTTGAGGAATATCGGGCTGTTACCCTCCGATGGCCACATCCAAGGACAA
>JANWXX010000475.1 GCA_025057345.1 Polyangiaceae bacterium
CTTCAAGCGAAGCCTCATAACCACAGCCAATCTGGTCGGCGCCAAGCACCACTTGGCTGAAATTGTTCTTCAGAGCATCGGCACTGCTTTCTCCGGGGGGCTGCTTCTTCTTGTCTGGATCCCAAGCGAAGAAGCCTGCATCGTTGTACGTCTTGATGTCAGCCCCGAAGTTCACTGTGGTGCTTCCTTCCGGGCGGGGGCCGCGGCTAATGAGGCGCCCCCGGTCGTTCATGGTGAAGTTTCGGCGGTTATCCTGCCCCGGCTCATTGCGGTCGACGTCGACGCAGTAGTCAGCGCCGTGGCCACCGAGGCTGGAGGTAACGACGCCAATATGGATGTCCTTGATGGCATTGAACTCTCGTACCAAGCCCGTAGGGCAGGGGGCGGCCGGGTCGCTGGGGGTCTGCTCGGGTTTGAGCTCGACGGCGCCACCCGGCAGAGGTTTGACGCACATAGGGTTGATCAGACGATCCACCAAGTCGGGGACAGCCTTGACCAGCACCTTCTGCTTATCCGCCATCGACGCTGAGTTGTCGATCATGAACAGCAGGTCGATCTTGTCGACGGCGGAAACCCGTACTTGGTCAGTCAGCGTGTTGCTCGTCCGCGGGGTCGCAGGGGCCACCGGACGATCCAGGCAACCCACCGCCGTTGGCATGACTGCCAGCACCGTCGAGCTAAGGAGGGCCGTCCGCATCACACGACCGATTTGCATCTTCTTCGTCATCAACGTGCTCCTTCGGTCTTCAGGACCGACTCGGCTGCACCGCAGAAGGCGCCGGTGACCTGCGACGGTAGGCAGCGGGTCTGCTTCCTGTCAATCTCCTTCCCCTCGCAAGCAAGGGACATGCCCTGCCAGGAGATACCTGGGGATCCGAGGATCTTCTGCGGGGCATGACAACCTAGATGTCACGACGGCAACAAAGTTGTCACTCCCCGGGCGTTGTCTGTCCTTCCGCCGGTGAGGACTGCGCTAAAGGAACGCGCATGGGACGTGTGCAGAGGCTTCCCGAAGAACTCGCCAACCAGATTGCCGCCGGAGAAGTGGTGGAACGGCCTGCGAGTGTGGTCAAGGAGTTGGTGGAAAACTCTCTGGATGCAGAGGCCAACCGGATCCAGGTGGACGTGGAGGGAGGTGGCATAGACCTGCTCCGGATCACCGATGATGGCATCGGGATGAGCGAGGAGGATGCTCTGTTGGCCATCGAACGGCATGCCACCAGCAAGATCCATCGCTTCGATGATTTGCTCAACCTACGCACCTTCGGGTTTCGGGGGGAAGCTCTGCCAAGCATTGCCAGCGTGAGCCATTTTCTCTTGCGGACGCGAAGCCGAGATGCGGATGAAGGGGTGGAAATTCGGGTGGACGGAGGTGCGCCCCCCCAAATCAAACCTTGTGGAGCCCCTCCAGGAACAACTATCGAGATCCGAGAGCTTTTCTACAACGTGCCTGCCCGGAGGAAGTTCCTCAAGGCAGCCTCGACAGAGCTAGCCCACATCACCGAGGTCATCGAGGGGGTAGCACTGGCGTTCCCTCAGCTTACGTTGACCCTCCGACACCATGGCAAAACGCTACGGGAGTGGCTCCGGCGGAATAGCCGAGGGGACCGAGCTCGGGAAACTTTTGAGAACGAAGAGCTGGCAGAAATCTTCGGAAGCCGAGGGGATCTGAAGATCGAGGCGTTGTTGGGGCGTCCGGAGCGAGCGCGATCCAACACCTCCGCTCTCAAGATCTTTGTTAACGGGCGACAAGTCCGGGATCGGTTGCTGCTGCGAGCGGTAGCCCAAGCCTATGGCTCGGTGCTGGAGCCGGGGCGCTATCCCCTCGGCGCTCTCTTTCTGGAGATCCACCCGGAGCAGGTAGACGTGAACGTGCATCCGCAGAAGGCCGAGGTGCGCTTCGCCGAAACCCGGGAGGTGGTGGACGCGGTCCAGAAGATCCTGGGGGCGGAGCTGGCGCGTGCCTTCGGTGCCCCGACCCCTGCCCAGCCCTACCGGACACCCCCGGGGGCAGCGTCCGCTCCGGCCCAGCCACGCCTCTGGGCCCCGCCCTCCTCCTCGGCACCAACGCGCCCCCTGCCACCGGTCTTTCCGGCTAGCGTTCCACTGTTGGACGATGCTCCCTCACCTCCAGCCCGCTCTCCTCTCCCTCCTGCCATGGAGCGGGAGATCCCCGGGATGCGTCTGGTGAGCTCCATCATGCCAAAGGCTGAGGAGCAACCTGCTGCCCCTTTGGAGCCCTCCGCCACGCCCTTCTCTCCCGGGGTGGCGCCCGTTCCGGTCGCCTCGCCAATCGCGCCGTCCAGGCCACCTCCCGGCTCCGACGCCCGGGAGCCCTTCGGGGGGCTCCGTTTTCTGGTGCAGGTCCGGCAGATGTTTCTGGTGTGTGAGGGGAAGGAGGGGCTCTACGTACTCGACCAACATGCCGCTGCGGAGCGAGTGACTTTTCATCGGCTCAAGCGAGCCTTTGCATCGAGGAGCGTGGCGATCCAGCCTCTGCTCTTCCCCGTGATGGTAGATGTACAGGCCGAGGAAGCAGCGCTGGTAGAGGAGCAGCAGGACATGCTGCTGGCTGCGGGCATGGACGTTCGCTCCGTGGGCCCTCGCTCTGTGACCATCCATGGCGTGCCCCAGATCCTCCGGCATGCAAGCCCGGAGAGGTTGCTTCGTGACCTGCTCGCAGAGGCTAGCAGAGGTGGGCACGCAGCTTTCAGCGATGCTATCGATCTTTCGTTGGCCACCATGGCCTGCCACGGCTCAGTACGCGCGGGAGACAGGATGACCCCGGAGGAGGCCACGGCACTGCTGGTTGCCCTCGATACGGTTGACTTCGCTGGCCACTGCCCTCATGGCCGACCGGTGGTCACGGTGATGCGCTGGACCGAGCTGGAGCGTAAGGTTGGGCGCCGCTGAATCGGTGTGCGAGCGGGTATTCCGTGGAGGGGGGGCTCTTACTTGAATCTCCAAGACCCACGAGGCTTAGTGGGATATCTTTCGGCCCTATTTTCTCGGAGGACTTACATGATACGAATTCATCCACGCCGATTGTTGACCATGCTCTCGACGATGGGGGTGGTGGCTGCAGTAGCACCAGCCCAGGGAGCGCCGACGTTGCGGTACCAAGTGAACCAGAAGGGTGATTTCGTACTCTTCGGCAACACCCTGGCTCATGACTGCGCGGGGCCTGCGCCGATCGTAGGCACGGTGACCGGATGTTCGTCGGGGAACGACCAGCCGGACAGCCCGGATCTTTACTGGCGTTCGGATGCGCCGGCAGCTGGGCAGGCGCAGGCCAGCCCGTCGATCACGCCAGCCCAATCCCGAAGTACGGCAATGCTGGTGCTGCCCTCGGGAGCGTTGGTGACCAAGGCATTCCTTTACTGGTCTGGGTCCGGGGTGGGGAACAACAACCCGGACACCCAGGTGACGGTGGACCGGCCCAATGTGTTTTCTCAAGACGTGACGGCAACACTGACCTACACCAGCACGACGAACGGTGGTGCTTACCTGGGGATGGCGGAAGTAACCACGCTGCTCCAGCAGCACGGCGCAGGGGCCTACCGAATCAGCGGAGTGAACTCTAACCTCATCAATCAGGAGGATCGATGGGCTGGTTGGTGGATGGTGGTGTTCTACGAACGGGATGCCGACCCGATACGGAACCTAGCACTCTTCGACCTTTTTGATTACCTCCAAACGAATGCACCCGTT
>JANWXX010000476.1 GCA_025057345.1 Polyangiaceae bacterium
CCCCCGTCGGATCCGCCAGTTCCCCCGTCGGATCCGCCAGTTCCCCCGTCGGATCCGCCAGTTCCCCCGTCGGATCCACCAGTTCCCCCGTCGGATCCGCCAGTTCCCCCGTCGGATCCGCCAGTTCCCCCGTCGGATCCGCCAGTTCCCGCGTTGGATCCACCCGCTCCCGCGTTGGATCCCCCACTGCCTGCCTTGCCGGCAGTGCCGCCTTGCCCTGCGGAGCCCCCGTTCCCAACGGAACCGCCTTTTCCTCCTACCGACGAACCGGCGGTACTGACGCCGGCATCGCTGCCTGCGCTGCTACCACCGGCACTGCTACCTATGCTACCGCCTTGGCTTCCTGGAGGATCTTGGTCACTTGCCGAGGCTCCACTCCCAGAGCAAGCAAGCGCAAAAGCACAGAGGGACAAGAGAGCAAGGGACGGGACCAAGCAAGCCGTGCGACGAAACTGCGCCATGATTAGGCCTCCAAAACAATTGGAGAGAAAATCCTTTGCATTTGCAAGGAGGTAACCAGACTTCCTGAGCTCTCTGCTTCGTGGTAGGGGGCTACGTGGAATCTGGAGGTTTCCCTTGGAGGATGTGCCCCCTGTCGTGTTGCTAGCCGCTCCTGCGCCCGGGGCCTCCCACCGGAGCCCGAGCCCGAGCCGGAGCCTAGCCCCTCCTGCACCCGGGGCCTCCTCTGCCGAGCGTGCTTTCGCTGCTGAGTTGCAAAAAAGGATGCGGATCGCGGAGGCTCGGCGACGGGTGGAACGGCTGAGGACGCTTTGGGGGCGTGGCGTTGTCGTAGGGGGAACTCTAGGGGTGGGGGCACCGGCGGGGCTGGCGGGGTTCACCGCGCAGATCAATCCCTCGCCCCGCTGGGGTGTTTCTTGGGCTGGCGGCGTTGGAGGCCTGGGAGCAGCAGCGGCGGTGCAGGTCTGGTGGAGGCCCTTGATCCCTGGGGACGAGTGGGCTCCGACCTTGGGCGCAGGGTTTTCAGTGAACGTGACTCCAGCAGAGCAGCGAGCACTCCCAGATCGCCAGCTTCCCCTGGCTGCTCGGTGGTTCAACGTGGAAGTCGCCAGTGAATGGCGGTTCACCTCGGGGCGGCTACTGCGCGTGGGGCTTGGGCACGGGTTTCTGCTCAACGGCAGCGCCTTCCGATGCCGCGAGGGTGCGGATGGTCCTTGTGACGCAGCCTCCGAGAGCAACGTCCCTGGTTGGGCCCCTTACGGTGGCGGCCTTGTTCGGACCCCGGACTTGATCGTAGCCAATGCCCAGGGAAAGCCCGTCCACCTCTGGTTCCTTCACATCGATTTCGGTGCCATTTTTCCTTTTGAGTAGGGAGATTCCCTATTCCTCTAGGAGGCTTGTAGGGGCTTTGGGGCATCGTTATCTTATTGCCCCTCATGGATCCTTCACCTGCGTTGCTTACCGATCGCTACCAGCTCACCATGCTGGCGGCTTACGCCCGCTCTGGCCACGCGCAGCGCCGAGCCATCTTCGAGCTGTTCGTTCGCCGTCTCCCTCCGAGCCGACGCTATCTGGTTGCCTGTGGGGTTGGGCGTGCGGTGGACTATCTGCGCCATGTCCGCTTTTCCAGCGAAGATCTCGCTCACTTGGAGGCGGACCCTGTGCTTGGTCCTGCCTTGCGTGAGCCTCGGGCACGAGCTCTGTTCGAGGGGCTGCGGTTCCAGGCCCGAGTTCTGGCGATCCCGGAGGGACGGATCTGCTTTCCCTTGGAGCCACTGATCCAGGTCGAGGGGACACTGGCCGAGGCGCAGCTTGTGGAAACCTTGCTCCTGTCGGTAGTGAACCACGATACCCGGGTGGCCTCGAAGTGCGCTCGCATCGTAGAGGCTGCAGGCGGTCGAGAATGCTTCGAGTTCGGAACCCGTCGTACCCACGAGATCGCCGCGATCCACGCGGCCCGTGCGGCTTACCTTGCTGGCTTCGTCGCCACTTCCAACGAGGAGGCTGCACGCCGCTACAAGATTCCGGTGCGGGGCACCATGGCCCACGCCTACATCCTTACCCACGCTGCAGATCGAGGTGAAGAAGGCGAGGAAGAAGCTTTCCGGACCTTCGCCGAGGCCTTCGGTGGTTCGGCCGTGTGCCTGGTAGATACGTTTGACACCCTGCGCGGTGTGGACCGCGCCATCGCCGCACTCGGCCCGGGGCTGACCGGGGTCCGTCTCGACTCAGGCGATCTCGCCTCGTTGGCTACGGAGTCGAAAGCGCGTCTGGAGCGTGCAGAGCTGCGCCAAGCGAAGATTGTACTGAGCGATGACTTGGATGAGTACAAGATCAAGGCACTGGTGGACCAGGGAATCCCAGTAGATGCCTTTGGAGTGGGGACGATGGCAGTGTCTACGCCAGATGCCCCCTCTCTGGGAGCGGTGTACAAGCTAGTGGCTCTGGAGGATGATCGGGGACAGATGCGGGCGGTAGAGAAACGAGCTAGTGGCAAGGGGTCCGCGGCGGGGCCGAAGCAGGTGTACCGCCGCCCTGGTACCCTGGAGGACACGGTAGCGCTCCGTGGCGAGGTGGTGGAGGGAGAGCCGCTTCTGATCCCGATTTTCGAGGAAGGCAAGCCGGTAGGCGATCTCTCCTTGGAGAGTGCGAGGCAGAGGCTCCGTGACGACCTGGCTCGTGCCGACGGGAGACTGAAGTCCCTTGACCCTCGTGGTGAGGAGGAGGGCTTTCCGAGCCGCCGTACGGAGCGGCTCTGGCAGCTTCATCAGCAGATCGAGCGAGAGGGGAATGCGCTGCTTTGAACGAGGTGCTCTATGCGAACGATTTTGATCGACGTGGACACGCAATACGATTTTTGTCATCCCTCGGGTGCGCTGTTTGTCCGTGGAGCCGACCATCTCCATGAGGCATTTCAGCAGCTTACCGCCCGTGGGGTAGCAGTGGGGGCACCCATCGTAGGTTCCGTGGACTCCCATGGCTTCGACGCTTGGGAGTTCGCTGGTGCTCCCGAGGTGGGCCCTAACGGCGAGAGTCCCAACTTCCCTCCCCATTGCATCAAGGGTACCGAAGGATGGCTTAAGATCCCTGGAACCTTGGCCCCTCGCTTCCGTTTTATCCCCAATGTTCCTCTCCGCGATGATCAGCTCATTCCCCTGGTAACGCGGCACCAACCCCAGCAAATTCTCTTGGAAAAAGAGGTCTACTCTCTCTTTGCCAACCCCAATGCGGACAGACTCCTCGACCTTGTCCGCGAAGGTGCCGACGAGGTGCGCTTCCTGGTCTACGGGGTGGCTCTCGACTATTGCGTCCGAGCTGCTGCCCTGGGTCTAGTTGATTACCTCCGTCGGCACTCCGTGCCTGGCGAAGTCCTGCTCTGCGTCGACGCCACCGCGTCGGTGGTACCCGCAGATGGCGAGAGGGCCCTGGGCGAGTGCCAGGGGCGTGGTGTCCAGGCCATTTCCACCCGGGAGGCGCTGGCTAGCCTCTGACCTGCGGCGTCTCCTGGTGTTTGTGGTAAAGAAAAAAGCTTATGAACTCTGTCTTCTCTCGCTCCCTAACGCTCTCCTTGACAACGCTCATGGGTATCTTCGAGGTTGTAGGTTGCGGCGGTGGACAGACGGCTGCACCCCACACCTCGGGCGATGGCTACAGCGAGTACACCTGCCCCGAACCCATCGGCAAGATCGTCCGGGAGGATTGCTCCAAGTCGCAGCTCAAGTACGAAGGGAGGAGCTTCGAGGGGTCGGT
>JANWXX010000477.1 GCA_025057345.1 Polyangiaceae bacterium
TGGGGTGTTTTCCTTCGTACTCAATCAGGGAGATGTGGTGCAGGTTCTCTCGGATCCCAACACGGATCCAGCAGGGTCACTGGTACAGGCGGATAAGCCGGTACAGGTCATCGGAGGAATCTCCTGCGCCAATATCCCAGACACCAACACGCAGGCCTGCGACCATCTGGAAGAGACGGTACTTCCGGCGGAAACCCTGGGAAAGCGCTACTTGGTAGCACCGCCCACAGGTCCAAAGGGCAACACGCCGGGGCACGTGGTACGGCTGGTAGGAAATGTGAATGGCACCAAGCTTACTTACAAGGGGCAACCCCCCCTAGGGGCTCCGACGACGATCAACGCAGGGCAGGTGGTGCAGCTAGGGCTGGTCCAGGAGTCCTTCGAGATCGAAGGAGACCACGAATTCATCGTCTCCACCTTCATGCCAGGTGCGAATCTGCTCGACCCGAATGCGCTGCAAGAGGCCAAGGGAGACCCTTCGATGAGTACGGCGACAGCGATAGAGCAGTTCCGTAAGAGTTATGTCTTTCTTGCGCCAGACGACTATGACATCAGCTATGCTGATGTGCTGGCACCGGAGGGCACATCTCTGACCCTTGACGGCCAGGCAGTGACGGTGGCGCCTGACCCGATCCAGGGGACTGGCTACGTTGTATTTCGCATTAAGCTAGGGCCAGGTCAGGGAGGAGCCCACCAGATCATTGCGGACAAAGAGGTGGGGCTCCAGGTGATGGGCTACGGTTCGTACACCAGCTATCAATACCCAGGAGGCTCCAACCTGACGTTGATCGCCCCTCCACCACCGAAGATCAATTTAAAAGTTTCGCACCCTTCGTTGCCCTTGCCCAATCCCTAGCTGCCGTCATGACTTGTGCTCCTAACCGGCTGGATCTTCGCTTATCACCGTTCGCTCAATATGCGGCGGTGCTGAAGATAGAGTGAGCTTGGGATTGGGGGGTCAAGGTTTACGAGTTCTTTGGGGCACCAACAACTTCGCTGGAGGAGGTTGGTAGGTTTGAGGGGGACGCGGCAGGTAGCTCGGGGGGTGCCTCGGCCGGTAGGTTGGCAGGGACGCCTTGAAGGTAGAGTGACATCACCTGGCGGAGCGGCCCCATCAGCACGTCAGCCACCACGTCCCCCATGTCTGTCATGGCCTTGATCCGGAGCTCCCGAGCTAGCCGCTGAGGGGCTTCGTTACCGGTGGCAGGCATCGCTGCAAGCCCGACGGAGAGCACCGAGGTGAGTAGCGCTGTCCCAACATCTGTAGCAAGAAAGTCTGCGATCTTCTTGCGCATTGACTCGTCATCGGGGCCCAGGTGGCGGGAGAGCACAGCCACCAGCGGTTCGCGGGTCAGCTTGACGAGCTGAGAGGCCGCCGTGCGCCACGCGGCGTCCACGGCGTCGTTTTGGAGCGTCTTCATGATAGGCGGCTTGGGCGTCGTCATCTTGGGCTGCACCTTGGGTTGGTTATTCACCACGGGAAACACAGGGATTTCTTCAACAGGACGGGATGGACTTGGTGGTGGAGGGGCTACCTCATGGTCTGCCTCCCACACCCACCCCTCGACGCTGGTCAAACTCGCTAGCAGTTGGCAGGAGGCCCTCGCTAGTGCCATACTGGCTTCTTTGCCCTCACGGTTACCCCCTTGGGTGCTCTGGGCCAATGCGTTGGGCGTGCCCTCTACCAGTGCAGCGGCGGTTTCCGCTAGGCAGCGCCGCACCAGGTTCCGCTTGGCCCACACGGGCATTCCGGCCCATTCTCCCTCCCTCTGGCGGGCGGCCGCATTCGCTTCCAGGAGCGCCGCTCGGAGAAGACTATGGGCTGAAGGATCCCGGGTAGCAAGCCGGGGCAGATTTCCTTTGATGTGATCGAAGTATGCCTCAAGAAAAACGCGGGGTGCGCCGTCCGCCAGCATGGACTCCCGAGCCCGGGCCAGTGCCTCATAGGTTGGAGGTAGGAGCCATTCCGTTTTGATTTTGCTCTCGTCTCCGGCCCGAGCGCCGATCCGTTCGGCAGCACTGGTGAGCTCCAAGGCGATACGCCCAAGTTCCTCTGCCACTGGCTCATCGGCCTCCCGTCCTCGGCGCAATGCCTCCCGCACTAGCACCGATAGCGTGACCCGAGCCCAGGTTTCATGGTAAGCCGCTGGTGCTAGCGACACCGCGGAGCGTGCGGCCGTATAGGCCACCGCTACGGAGGTTCCTACTCCAAGGGAACGGAGAGGACCTCGCAGCGCCTCGGTAAAGGTAGTAGAAAACCGCTGGGCGTGGGCGTCCCAATGGACACGCCAGGAAGTATCTTGAAGAGCCTGCTCAAGGATCTGGAGGGCTTGGGCGTTCGGTGGAGATGCCTTCATCGTCGACTCTTACCCGTGTGGTCACACGTTGTAACCTTGCCACGACCCCAGCGGAACGCCACCCGGCTTGTTCCTGGGGTGGGGGGCTGCCTACTCCAGTGGACGAACCTGAAGTGAACTGAATTGGGGAGGGAAGTTTCTGTTTCGGACGTAGCAGAGCAAGCCAGACTTGCATGGTTGTCGAATGGAAGGGATGTAGACGATGAACAGACTGCTCATCACGCTGGCGGTGGTGGCGCTAGTGGGGTGCGAGACTTCCCCACGCGCTTCTACCCCACCTGACCCGGCCCCTCGGGTTTCTGATCCCCAGGAAGAGAAGGCCCCACTGCTTTTGTCGCTCCAGGCCGCAGCAGACAAGGACGGAGTTTTGGAACTCCAGGCTCACCTGAAAGCCTCCGGCGGGGTTTCACTTCCTGTGGACCTCTCCGTGGAGCTTCCGGCTGGAGCCGAGCTCCTTGATGGGGAAGCTCGCCAGAGTGTCTCCGTGCCTCCCGGTCGCACCACCCGGAGTTTCCGCATTGCCTACAGTGCTCCTCTTGCGCCGATCAAGGTGGTTGCCCATGTCGTCCACCCGGACAAGGCCTGGGGCATCCATGCCGAGAAGCTCTACCCGGAGCCAACCAAGGTTCCTGCGTACCTGCCCGCTAGGCCGCCTCCCATGGCACGGCCTCCTGTCCTCCCCCTCAAGACTGCTGTGCAGCCCACGAAGGAGGCCCCGTGATGCACTCCTCCCTTCTTTCGTTCTTTCTCGTAGCTACCCTGAGCTCTCTGGCCGGGTGTGTCGTTCAGCAAGCGGACAGTAGAACTGCCGGGTCCGGAGGTTTTGGACAGGCAAGCGCGGGGCAGGCCGGAGCCTCCGGTGGCAACGATGTAGGTCAAGGAGGCTCCGTGATTGCAGGGTCTGGCGGGGGCAACGCGGGGAGCAGCGGCAGCACGGGCAATGGAGAGACGGATCTGTGCAAGGGAGTTCCGACGACGGGGCAGTGCAAGGATGCGACCACCATCGCCGCATGCCTGATTCCAGACAGCCAGTACGAGCAGCCCAAGGTGGTGGAGAAGAAATGCCCCGAGGGTTGGACATGCCAGCTGGGTATCCCGCTGCTCCCTCTCCCCGGCTGCGGAGAGGAGCAGAAGGCCAGCGGGCAAAGCTCTCCGACACGGGGTGCTTCAGGCAAGGTTGGAGCTGGGAGAAGTACTGCAGGGAAGGGTAGGAGCGCTGGATCTTCGTCCAACTTCCCTTCTGGATCTACCAGAAGAGCTGCAGGTATAGTTAGGAGTTACGCACCCAGGGCCAAGTGCCTGGGAACACTGGGGTTTGCAAGGAAGGTCCGGATGGCCTCACGCACG
>JANWXX010000478.1 GCA_025057345.1 Polyangiaceae bacterium
GGCGCTTCCTCACGCAGGCGTGCTCTCGACCCCGGCTTTCCTCAATCGATGGATGACCTCCCCGACCAATCGTAACCGGGGCCGAGCGCGCCGGGTCTACCAGTTCTTCCTGGCGACGGACATTCTCAAGATCGCCGAGCGCCCTGTCGATCCGTCGGCTGCTACAGCCCACGAGAACCCGACAATGACGGATAAAAACTGCGTCATGTGTCATAAGATCATAGATCCCATTGCTGGGGGGTTCCGGGGCTACGACGACAACAACTACGAGCACTTCCAAGGAAGTCGCCCCTGGTTCGGGGACATGGCGCCGCCAGGCTATGGCGGTACCCTGCTTCCGCCGGAGTCTTATGCCACTGCGCTCCCCTGGATGGCTCGGCAGGTTGTTCAGGATCCTCGCTTCGTCATTGCCGCCATCAACGCCGTATACATCGGACTTACAGGTCACAAACCTCTCGCTTATCCCACCGACGGAGTGGATGCTCCGGGTCATGATCTTCGAGTTACTGCTTGGTCGGCGCAGGATGCCTTCTTCCGCGCCTTGGGCGAGGAGTTCAAGGCACAGAACTTCAATCTCAAGGTGGTGTTCAAGGGCATCCTCAAGAGCCCCTACTACCGTGGCAAGACGCTGGCTGCTGCCCCCGGCGACAAAGCCGAACTCTACGAGGGGATTGGTACGGGCCGGTGGCTCACCCCGGAGATGCTTGATCGGAAGATCCAGGCGACCTTGGGCATCCCGTGGCGCAAGCGATGGGAGTGGGACAGCATCATCAAGGACAAAAGCGAGGGGAAGGCTCCACGCCTTGATCGTGGTCTCTGGCTCCGGGATGACTTCCGGCTACTTTACGGTGGCATTGATTCGGACAACGTCCCCGTCCGGTTGCAAACGCCCAACGGTATCTCGGCTAGTGTTGCTTGGCGCATGGCCAACGAGATGGCCTGCGCCGTCGTACCGTGGGATTTCTGGAAGCCCAAGGCCCAGCGTCGACTCTTCCCCATCGTGGATGTGAAAGATCGACCCGAGTTCAATAACAAGGCAGTCGGGGAGGCCCAACAGGCGATCAAGGCCAATCTGACCCACCTGCACCGGGTTCTTCTCGGGGAATGGCTCTCCCCGGAAGATCCGGAGATCAAGCGCAGCTTCGATCTCTTCCTTGAAACCTGGCGTGAGCTGGCTGCTTATGAGTCCCAGCAGGACAAGATGCAAGATCTTCCCTGGGAGTGCCGCGCCCGATACGACTACGACAATTTGGCCTTCATCCCTGAGGAGCAGCAGCTCCGCAAGGATGAGGACTACACCATCCGGGCCTGGATGGCCGTCACCACCTACCTGCTCCTTGACCACCGCTTCCTGTACCACTGACGAGGGCGACTATGGACCGAAGGAATTTTCTCAAGTTGATGGGCCTCACCGGGCTCGCCACCGCGGTGCCCGCCACCCTCTGGACCAGGAAATCGCTCGCAGAAGGCGAGAAGTACGGCGGACCTTACTGGGTCACCGTTCATGCTGGTGGCGGTTGGGATCCGACTCTGTTCTGCGATCCCAAGGGAGGCAAGGCCGGCGACAAGAAGACCCTGAATCAAACCTATTCTGCGGACCAAATCAAGCAGGCAGGCAACATCCGCTATGCACCAGTTAACTGGGAGGTCGACGGTAAGGAGGTGTTTTCTGTCCAGCGCTTCGTTGAGACACATCACACGAAGCTCTGTGTTCTGAACGGCATCGATACCACGACCAACAACCACGATACGGGTACTCGTATCACCTGGAGTGGGTCTTCAGAAGATGGCCTCCCCGCACTCGGTGCCGTTGTTGCTGGCAGCGTGGCTCAGGGCAATGCCCTACCGATGGCTTTCCTCAGCAATGGAGGCTACGACGCTACCGCTGGACTGGTGCCGCTCACCCGATCCGGTAGCCTTGATGCCCTCCGGCGCCTCGCGTACGTCAATCGCATCGACCCTAATGACGAAAATTCACCGCTCTATTACTCTCCGCAAACTGCTGCTCGCATTGCAAAAGCTCAGGCTACTCGCCTTGCGGCTCAGCGCGATGCAGAGCGTCTGCCCACCGTCCGCCGCTCCATGGAGGGGTTGCAGATTGCCCGCCAGGGGAACCTGGGCCTCACTGCTCTGGCCGAGCAGTTCAAGAACCTTAAAGTGGTGAAGTTCGGGGAGGAGTATCCCGGAGTGGAAGATCTCCAAGGGATCAACAACATCGGGGATCTCGAGCGCATGTGCCAGGAGGCCCAGATGGCTCTCACGGCTTTCCAGGCGGGGGTCGCCATCGCTGCCAACCTCGCGGTCGGTGGCTTCGATACCCACGGGAACCACGACGCCGATCACTCTCGGCAAATGATCAAGCTGTTGCGCCTCGTTGACTTCGTTTACAAGGAGGCTGATCGACTTGGTCTAGGCGATAACCTCTATGTGGTCATTGGCTCCGACTTTGGCCGGACGCCTACCTACAATGAAGGCAATGGGAAGGACCACTGGAACATCACCAGCATGGTTGTCTCCGGGCCGGGAATCCCAGGGAACCGAGTAGTTGGCTCCACTGATGAGGGCTTTCGAGCCATCAAGGTTGACCCCAAGACCCTCCAGCCCGACCCAGATGGGATTCGTATCCAGCCGAAGCATGTTCACAAGGCACTCCGTAAGGTCGCAAAGATCACCGGTACTCCAGCAGACCAGCAGTTCCCCCTCGCCGGGGATGACATGCCGCTGTTTGGCTGAGTTCGGGTTCCAGGCCCCTTCCGTCGGCAGGGGCGTCCTCAGGGATGGCGGATCCACCTTAGCTCCTTCGGCAGCATCCTCTCCATCTGTGGTGCATGTTCCCCCGCAAGGAAGGTAGCAGAGAGACGTGCTCGATTCAGACGTGGTCCTCCTTCCCGTGGCGTACAGGGCTCGCTAGCTCAGCTACCAGTTCACCACGTTGGAAGACCCATAGTTCCCCTGGCTCTCCCTTTCGCCACTGCTCGTCCCGGGTTAGAGGGGTTGTCGCTACCACTGCCACCTGGTCGTGTGGCGTAGTTACCTGAGCGAAATCGACGGCTACATCCTCGTCGGCCAGTGTCGCCTGACCGAAGGGAGCCTTCCGAAGGATGTGGTGCAGCTTCGTGTCACAGCGGGCAAAAAGGTAATCTCCGTTGCTGAGAAGGAAGTTGAACACGCCGTGCTCCGAAAGTTCAGAACCGAGCCTCGCTATGGCAGCGAAAAGATGCTCCGGTCCAGGATCTGCAGGAAACTCTCGGAAGATCTGCCCTAGCATCCAGCAAAAAGCCCGCTCGCTGTCCGTTTCGCCGATGGGGGTGTAGCGATCCAACTCCAACGATTCGATCCCAAGGAGCGTTCCATTGTGGGCAAACACCCAAGAGCGACCCCACATCTCTCGCCAGAATGGATGGGTGTTGGCTAGGCCTATAGGGCCTTGGGTCCGCTTGCGGATGTGAGCTACTGCGACCTCTGTCTTGATGGGGTGCGCGCGGAGAAAAGCGGCGAGTGGGCTGTCGCTGCACGGATTGGGATCGAGGAAGACTCTGGAGGCGCGGCCCTCGAAGAAGGCGAGTCCCCAGCCGTCGCTGTGAGGGCCTGTACGGCCGCCTCGACTGGAGAAGCCGGTAAAGGAAAAGGTCAGGTCGGTGGGTGTATTGCAGGACATCCCAAGGAGTTCGCACATGGGGTCACTCCGTGGGTGG
>JANWXX010000479.1 GCA_025057345.1 Polyangiaceae bacterium
CTTGTCCTTGGGCGAGGCCATCGTAGGATAACAGCCCGACATCACACGGTATTCCTGGGTGGGTGCGTAACTCCTACGAGGATCAGGATGGGAATGGGCTAACCGACGACGAGGAAGCCACTAGGGACACGGACAAGGATGGAAACCCGGATTTCCGCAACCCGGACGACAACTCGGACGACGACGTGGGATTGTCACCAAGCACGAGATTGCCCTTGCTAATGGCACTAAGCAGAAGGACAACGTAGACGGCGATGGGAAGAAGAACTGGCTCGACAACGATGCCGACGGCGATGCGCAGGATGACCTCCCCGATGGAACCTTGGACAAGGACGGAGACGCCATTCCCAACTTCCTTCGATGACAACGAGGGGCCTAAAGGAGACAAGGATAACGATGGCGTCCCCAACGCCACGCATCCGTCCCCAACACCACGCATCCTGGCTGCGGTACTTTGCCATCACCGTCGTCGATCACGTTACGCCTTGTCCTGCCGCTAAAGACTGACGGGAGCGAGAGAGCAAGGAAGTGAGCAAGCCTGATCTTTCCCCACAGGCACGCTGACGAACCGTGAGTGCTGCAGCCCCTTGCTCCCCTCGCTCCACTTGACCGTGCGATAGTGCAAATCGAGTGCGACAGTGGGTAAGGGACGGCGGATAGGGGCTGGCCCATCAGGTCGGCTGGCGACCATGCGATTAGGGGTGCTCGGTCGCTCTAGTCGAAGCCCTTGCCTGCTCCGAGAGAGAAGCAAGCGATCAACAACGGTCGTTCGGCCCTTTCGGACCGCTCAGGCTATGGGCGCAAGGCGGCTCACGTTGATCGCCTGGAGCCCCTTGGGGCCCTCCTTGATCTCAAATTCGACGGTTTCGTCTTCGAACAGGCGGCGGCGGCCTTCGCCGTTGATCTGGGAGTAATGCACGAATACGTCGGGGCCATTCTCCTGCTTGATGAACCCCCAGCCCTTCTCATCGTTGAACCACTTAACTTTGCCGACCGCCATAGGTACCTCCATACAACACAAACGACTGCCATCATGGACTAACCAACGCGATGGCAGTTGCCTCGCCCCTTGCAAGGCGGAGCACGGTGCTGCTGCAACTCTAGACCTCAAGGAGCGACGTCACCCTAGTCGTCTGTGCTTCAACTGGTCAAGCCCAAGACACCAGAGAAGGGTGCACTCGTTCGCGGTAACCGCGAAGAAACCGTTACGGCACCGACAAGAGCCAGGAGAAAAGAGGCATCCTGGGTTGGCACGAGGGGCGCAACAGAGTAGAGCATCCCGCTACAACGGGTAGGACGCTCATGCCCCCTTCCACTAACCCCCCCCTAGCCCTCGTGATCCCAAGGCTCTGAAAATTATGGCGAAGACCCTTTACCGCCAGCTCCGCGAGAGCGGCTACGACCGGGGAGACGTGCTGCACTTCGCCAGCGAACTCCTGACCCAGGTCAGTGCCGAGTCCCAAGAACGGCCCCCCTTGAGCGACACCCGCTGAGAACAACCCACAACTGGCTGCACACAATTGACAGCTAGCCGCCGTCACAGACTAAAGTCTGAGGGGGGTTCTCCCGTTGGCCTCCAAGCCCCCCCCCAGAGCCGATGTCATTTGCTATCATCATCAGCGAGAAGGGCGGCGCCGAGCGGCGCGAACTCTTCGATAAGAACGAGGTCGTGGTCGGCCGGCTCCAGGGCAACGACCTGATGTTGCAGAAAAGCAATGTGTCGAAACGACACGCGAAGCTGATCTTTCATAACGGTCGCTTCATCGTCACGGATATGGAGAGCACTAACGGCACCTACGTCAACGGTCGCCGTATTGGCAAGCCCACCATCGTACGAGAGGGCGACAAAATTTACGTTGGTGACTTCGTACTGCGTTGCGAGGCAGGTCCCGGCACTGTCCTCGCCCCAGAATCCTCTCCGTCTGCCCCTGGACCTCGGGAGGCGACTGCTGCCGAACTGGCTCAAATCGCTTCCATCTCCTCCCCTGCCCTCCGTGAGGGCATCAGTCATTACCCGTTGGAGAACGACCCGGACGAAGTTCAACCCAAAATCTCCATCCCTGCCCCCCCCAAACTCCCCTCCGGCCTGGCTCGGCCTGGTGGCACCCAGGCCCTACCTCCGCTCGCCAGCCCTGTCGCCCCTCCAACTCCCCCTGTAGCTCCTCCTCCCGTCCCCCCCCAGGGACCTATCACGGATCAGGGCAGCTCCGCGATCCACACCCTTGCTCATGCGGTTGCAGGTACCTTGCCCACTGCCCCCCCACGCCCTGCCGTGCGCTCCTCAGCGCCAAGCCGTGAGGGCTCCCCCCACTCTTCTACACAGCGTACCGCCCTACTGACACTCCTCAATGCCCTCGCCGAGAGAGTTGACCTCGAACCCCTCCGAGCTGGCACTTGGCCCGTCGATGGGTCGCTCGCTCAGCGCATGGAGCAGCATCTACGGGAGCTGATCCCCAAGCTACGCCAGATGGGGGAAATCTCCGAGTCTGTCGATACAGCAGCCCTCCTCCGTGAGGCACTCCGGGAGCTGATCGGCCTGGGCCCCCTGGGAGTACTCCTGGAAGATCCCGAGATTGGCATGCTCCAGGTACATCACCCGGACACCATCCTGGTACAGCGAGGGACAGGCCCGCTCACGTCGGAGGTCGGGTTCTCCAGTGAGGTGGCACTCCAGCGGGCGATCGCCCGCCTCTGTTCCCAGGCGGGGCAACCTCTTGAGGCTGGAGAAGCCCTCGTGGAACGCTCCCTCGCTACAGGACACTTGCTGGCCATCCTCCCCCCTCTCTCCACCACCGGCAGTATCCTCCTGCTCCGACGACTTCGCCCCGAACCTCCCCTGGAGGATCCCGTCAAAACAGGGGCTGTCTCCCGGGTGGCTTGGACGTTCCTCCAGCAGTGCCTTGGAGCACGCCTGGGCATCTTGGTGGCGGGTCAGCCCCAAACCATCAATTTCTTTTCTTCGTTGCTCTCACTGCTCCCGACGGATGAACGTATTGCCCTTGTGCTCCCGGACGACCTTCTCCTCTCGCTCCCCCCCCAAAGCGTTGCATTTCGCCTAGAACCGGGACACTCCGAGAGGCTGTTTCGTCAACTTGGGCGTATGGGCTTCGACCGTATCCTGACCACCTGCGATGCTGCGGATGCAGCACTTCTCGACCTGCTCTCGCTACGTACGGCTGCCCCGCTGGTATTCGCTAGCGGGTCTGGGGCACGCCAGACCCTGATGCGCCTTGTCGCTCAGATCTGTGCCAGCCGCCCCGGGCTCCTCCCTCCCGTAACTCGCGAGTGGATAGCCTCATGCTTCGACTTGGTCGTCGAAGTCACTCGACTGCGTGACGGTCGGCTACGGGTCGTTCGCATCGCTGAAGTCAACGGAGTGGAGGGTGACCATGTTGTGCTTCACGAACTATTCGGCGCCGTCCCAGACCGCGGTGGCAGCGGCGATAGCCACCTAGCTCCCAGCAATGTGCCGCTCCACCTCCTTGAAGAGCTACGCCTCCGCGGCTTCTCTATCGACCCGGCGATCTTTGACCGCACCAGCAGCCGCTGAACCCGGCTCTAGAGCCGAGTTCGGTAGAGCAACGAGATGCCAAGCTCCAAGCTGTAACTGACCCCGTGGACCGTCGTACAGTCGTAAGTAGCACCGCAATTCGGTTCCCTCGGCAGGAGCCAGAGCATCTGGGAGGCC
>JANWXX010000047.1 GCA_025057345.1 Polyangiaceae bacterium
TCTGTATCCGAGGCTACAGGTCCGCAACTTCCGTCGGCTCCGCTTCCCTTCTTCGCTGCGGAGCAAGCTTCACAAACCCCTGTGCATGCACTATCGCAGCAGACCCCATCCACGCAAAATCCGGAGAGGCAGTCGCCGCTCCCCTGGCAGGTTTCACCGATCAAGGCAGGTTGGAAGAGCTCAGCAGTATTAGAAGTGTTGGCGCTGATGAGGATGCTCCCACTGACACCTGCAGCCACCAGAACCTTGCCATTTGGAAGCTGGGTGTATCCCATGAGAGCCCGCGGAATGCTCATGGAGGTAGCCTTGCTCCACGTGAGGCTCTTGGGGTCAAAACGCTCAACGCCCTTGATGGCGGTCAAGAATGGGAAGTTACCTCCGCCAGCGACGAGGATCCCCCCATCGGGGCGGAGCACATGGGCGAAGAAGGCCCGATTGTCCGCCATGTTACCGGCGGATATCCAGATGTTCTGGGTGAAGTCGAAATATTCGGTGGTGGATGTCCCCCCGCCGAAGGCCAGGAGGACTTGTGCACCGTTCACCGTAATCAGCGCAGAACCGTGACCAAGACGGGATGTCTTCATCTCCGGGAGCACTTCGCTGGTCTTACTCCCAGGGTCATAGATCTCCGCAGCCTTCATTGGCCCACAGTTGTCGCAGGTAGTACCACCAGTCAGGAAGATCTTCCCACTCGGCAGTACTTCTCCGGCTGCCCAGAAGCGAGGCTGAGCGATGGTCCCGCCGCTGGACCATTGCTCTGTCTCCGTGTGGAAGACCTCCACCGCATTCAACGCTTTGTCCGTACTGATGTTCGCCCCTCCTAGCACCACGATGGTCTTGCCATCGGGAAGCAGCTTTGCGACAGGGTTGGCTCGAGCTATCTCCATCGAAGGCATGGGCTTCCACAAGCCTGTCGCCTCCTCGTAGAGCTCTGCCGCAGTACTACTCACGGACCCTACATCACCTCCGAAGATGTAGAGACCCTTGCCGGGCACCGTAACTGCCTCCATACGATCTCTCGGCATAGGGAGGTTGCCAACCTTAGCCCAGGTTTCCGTTATAGGGTCGTAGACTTCTGTAGAATTCAACATGAGGCAGTTTCCTCCCTGGCAGGCACGCCCCCCCGTGACGAGGAAACGCCCGCTAGGAAGCATCCCAAAGGCTACATTTCCTCGGGAGTCCGTTAGTGAGCCCGTAACCGTCCACACGGGATCGAGAACCGCCGGGTAGACTACCCCCTGACCCTCCCATCCTACTCGGAACCTACATTCGGCAGCTCCCGGCCTGACGACTGGACGACCCCAAGGCCCTCGTGGATCCTCATCATAGGCGCATCCTACCTCCACCTTCGCCTGCACCAGCCGCCCGTCTGCATCCTCTAGATAGGGAGCCTCCATACGAAGCCGGGGAGCACCACCCTCATCAAGGAACTCAATGACTTCATCAAGCTTCCGAAGGCCGGCTACTGCACGTACGTCTACCAGGTAGTCTACGTGCTCCCTGGAGGGAGGGTAATCCATGCGAATTCGGTCCTCGACACCATCCGTCCTGAGGATGAGTCGAAGCTCCGTCCCTTCTCCCAAGGCACCTTCGTAGTGGGCCTCGCCACCGAGCCAGGATGCCACCACCGCCCTAGCCCCTGCGAGGTGGAACGCGATGTGAAGCCGGCTTCGGGGCTCGAAGAGAGTCACCGGCGAGGAGGATTCTGCCGGAAGCCTGACCTGTGCTCTTGGGCTTGGAGGTTGCCAGAGAGGTTCAGCACGGTGAGTCAAGCGTGCTTCATCGTTGGGGACACCAGCGGGAAGCGACGGGATAGGAGGGGAGGGTACAGCACCCCAGAGAAGTAGCCCGGTGGGGAGGAGCAGCAGCGCGAGGGGAGCAAGGAAGCGTGGCGACAGGCTGCGAGACATCCCCTGGATGGTTGCTGCTCCTTCAAGAGCCGTCAAACCTCTCGGGGTACCCCACCCCTTGCTCTGCGCTTACAAAGCAGCATCAGGGCGATGAGCATGGGCAGGAAGCTCTGGCCAGAGCTGCCTGGAGCGGTACTACAGCCGGATGTTTCCGTGGGGTTGGGGCGTGCCGGGATGCAGGTGCGGGTAGCTTCGTCGCAGATGTTGGGCAAAACGCAGTCCTTGACGGAGGAGCACTGGGTCTTGCAGGACGAACCCTCGCAGGTGTACGGCGCACAGTCCGTGGTCGTTCCATCCGGGTTAATGAGAGTATGTTCTCCATCGCAGACTGCAGTGGTCCTGGGGACGCAGTCGCCCGTACCCATATCACACTGGAATCGACGCTCGCAGTCGCTGTCCGAGGTACAGGAGGAACCACAGGTGTTCCCGTTGCAAACGAAGGGCTCGCAGCGTGCGATTTCTTCCTCAGGGCAAGCTCCCTTGCCATCGCAGGTAGCGGGGATCACAGCTACTCCATCGGAGCAAGAAGGAGCACGACAGATGACCTCCGGACCAACGAAACCTGCGCAAGTCTCCCGGATCACTCCATCACAGATACGCTGCTGGCAGGGTTGCCCCTCAGACGCCTTGGCGCAGGGGGGATGCCCCGGGAAGGGGGTGCCGCTCACCGGGACACAAAGCCCCAGGGCCCCCTCCTTGTTGCAGGCCTCGCAGGGGCCATCGCAGGGACTGCTGCAGCAGACCCCGTCCACACAGAGCCCTCCCAAGCATTCCCGGGGAGCACTGCAGCTCTTACCAAGCTCTTTTCTGGGCAGACAGTTTCCCTCACTGCAGTAGGCCTTCTCAGCGCAGTCTCCATCGCTCTGGCACGAGGTCTTGCAAGTCCCCTGCTCGCAGCCGAACGCACCACAGGAAGCTCCCTGCGCTGCTTGGCATGTCCCGGAACCGTCGCAGGTGAAGATCCCCAAGCGAAAGCCTCCCTGGCCATCGCTCTCGCAAATGGATGGTTGGCAGACTGTTCCCGCAGCATAGAGAGCACAGGCACCCTTCCCATCACAGAGTCCGTTGCGATCGCAACCGAGCAGGGGCTCATCGGAGCAATCGTCGTGAGGGTCGGTGTCGAGGAGAGCCGGGGCACAAATGCCGTCGGGGCTGCCGTCCTGCTTGAGGGCGGAGGCGCAGGCCTGGCAGGTTCCCTCACAGGCGCTCGCGCAGCACACCCCATCGACGCAGAATCCGGAGAGGCACTGTGCGCCTCGCTCGCAGGCTTCTCCTTGCTTCCGGTCAGCCCTACACTCTTTCCCTTCACAGTAACCGGACGGAGCGCACTGCGAATCCTCCGCGCAGCCGTCCGTCTTGGTCGCACAGGCGGTTGGATCTTTACAAAAATAGGGGTCACATGGGTTGACCTGCTGTTGGCATTTCCCGTCGGCGGTGCAGAGCAAGCCGCTCGCTACACCATTCTTGCACTCTGCCGAGCCGCAAGGTGTGTTGACCGGGTATCGGGCGCAGGCGCCCTTGCCGTCACAGAAGCCGGAGGTACCACAGGTGCTTTTATCTTCGGTGGGGCATTCGTCATCCGGGTCTGTATCCGAGGCTACAGGTCCGCAACTTCCGTCGGCTCCGCTTCCCTTCTTCGCTGCGGAGCAAGCTTCACAAACTCCGTTGCAAGGCTTGTCGCAGCAGACCCCATCCACACAATGCTGGCTCATACACTCACCTCCTCCCTGGCAAGGCTGTGCCAACGGTAGCGGCTGGAAGATTTCCACTATACCGCTGGTGTTGGTCCCTGCCAGGAAGTTGTTCTTGGTCCCTCCCGCCAATAGGAAGCGATCTCCCGAGAGGAGCGTGAAGGCGGGGGCACCGTGCTCGGGAGTAGTCAACCCTGCTGGTTTCCAGGTGAGGGTCGAGGGATCGAATCGTTCTGCTATCGTATTCCCCTCGAGGCCTGGTAGGAGGATGCCACCGGCCACCAGAAAGCTCCCATCGGAGAGGAGTGAGGAAGCTGCATAGACCAGCTTGCTGGACAGGCTTCCGGTGAAAGACCACTTCTTGGTTTCGATATCGAAGAGTTCACATTCCTCGGAGCCTCCCCCGGCGATCAGAACCTTGGGCTTTCCCTGGATCGGGAGCACCGCTGCCGCATGACCGAAATGGGGCTGGAGAAGGCTGTCCATTGCCACGCTGGTCTTGGTCGCAGGATCATAGAGTTCAACATCTGCAAGAGGGCCGCAGCTTGTGCAGGCGGAGCCGCCAGCCAGCAGGATCTTTCCATCTGGTAGGAGCGTGGCAGTACTGAGGTAGCGCGAATGGAGCATGCTACCCCCGTAGCTCCAGGTCTTTGTGGTCAGGTCAAGAACCTCAACGCTACTTCGCGGCAGTTTGCTCGTTGGATCGAGCCCGGTGATCACGTAAATCTTGTTTTGATCCGCGCGCAGCACCACCATGGCCTCCTGGCGTCCCTCGGTCATCGGCGGGAGCATCTCCCAGAAGCCCGTATCCTCCCGGTAAAGTTCAGCGGCATCGAATGGTGAGTTATTCGTGCCATCGTGGCCAATCGCTACAATCCCCAAGCCGGGGACCGCCATGCTTGCCCCAGCGCTGTGGGCTGTATTGAACAGTGAACCCTGCGCCCATGTTCCCGTTGCCGGATCGTATATCTCCGTCGAGAGCAAATTGGAGCAGTTCCCAGATTTGCAGGCTCGGCCCCCTGCAACCAAGAAACGACCACTATCCAATCGACCATACACAGCAAACGCTCGATCCTTCGCCATCGCTGTAGTCGTCGCCCATACAGGGTCGAGGACTGCAGGATAGGTGAGGGTTGCTCTAGACCATTCCAACCGAATCCTGCACTCGGCGGCTCCCGGCTTGATTACCGGACGACCCCATGGTCCTCGTGGATCTTCGTCATAAGCGCATCCTACCTCCACCTTCGCCTGTACCAGCCGCCCGTCTGCATCCTCTAGATAGGGAGCCTCCATACGGAGCCGTGGAGCACCACTCTCATCAAGGAACTCAATGACCTTATCGATCTTTCGGAGACCGGCCACTGCACGTACATCCACAAAATAATCTACGTATTCGCGGGGCGGCCTATGCCGGAAGACGATGCGATCCTCAACACCGTCAGGGCGACGAGTGAGAAGCAAGGTAGTCCCTTCCCCTAGTGCCCCATCGTAGCGAGCTTCCTCCTCCGAAATTGCCCCGGGGGTGGGGTAAGCGTCCGCTAGCCGGAAAGTGAGCGCTCCCCTTGGACTCTTGAGCGCCACAGTTCCTGCTGCCGTTGAGGGGAGCTGCAAGGCGATAGCAGGCGTGGATATAGACCAGACACCAGAAGGATTTGCCCCCAGGGTATGGACTTCTTGGATAAGCTCCTGGTTGAGAGAAGAAACCTCTTCGGGGAGCGAGGAGGCGGGGGAGAGGCAGGACACTGCCAACAAAACCAGTAGGAGCCGCTGGGAGGAGGGAAAGTTGGGGGGAAGGGGCGGCATGAAGCGATGGTCGCCGCTCTAGAGAGCACCGTCAAACCACACGATAAAGAAGGGACCAACCGCAGATGCTTTTGTACGGTCAATGCAGTACGTGGTGGGTGCTTAGCCGTTGTTGGAAGATGATGCGCTCATAAGCAAGCTGCGCAAGAAGGAGGGCACAACGCTCTGGCGGGGAGCGCTCAGCAAGGATACGTAGCTTAGCCTTCGTGCTAGCGACGAGGGCACTGGCGAGGGGGTCGAGGGCCTGTTCCAGGGGCTCTCTCGGGAAGTCGAACTCGAAGTCAGGGTCTCTCGCCCGACACTCGCCGACCAAGGAGTGGACCAGAGTGAGCAATGCGGTGCGATCTGTCGAGGAGAGTCGCCATGGCCACAGAGCGGTGGGTCGCCAGGCAGTGCTGGATCATCGCCTGGTAGCAAGGCTCGAAGATGTGGAGCGGGAGCGTTGTTCCAGGGAAGAAGACCCCCCGGGGCGGAGGGAACACCGGAAGTGCTGCAAGGGCATCCCGGAAGGCCGGGTGAGGTCAATCGTGCTCCCCCGGGTAGCTTAGCGCATCCAACCCGAGAGTACCGGGTACATCTCGGCACCGGGCGAGAGCACCCCGGCAGAGGCGAGGGTTTCGACCCAGGCATGGCTGCGGCGACCACGGGCGCTGAGGCAAGCGTGGCGAAGACGAAGGGAGCAGGCAGCGCCGCGGGCCTGGAGCGCATTCATCACGGCATCTACGAAGGATTGACCCAAGTGTTCTTGGAGGGTGAGCCTACGGGCGCAAGCGTCGAGAGCCCGAGTCAAGGTGCCCAACCCTACCACCCGTTGGTTGGGGACGTAAGCAAGCTGGGCTAGCCCCAAGGCAGGCATCAAGTGGTGGGGGCAGAGGGTGGCAATCTCTACATCCCGGAGCATTACGACGCCACCTGCACCCCTGGGTGCCTCGAAGGACTCCGCCCGGAGCAACTCTGTGGGGTCGATCTCCTCCCCAGCCAGCAGGTCATCGCACCAGGCATCGGCCACTCGGGCACCAGTTTCCCGAAGCTCGTCGGAGTTGGAGGGCTCGTAGCCCAAAGCCCGGAGGAATGCCTCAATGGCACGGGCTGCCTGCTGACGATCTCGCAGGGGCATGGTTCAGTTGAGAAGACGGTGGCGGGGCTGGGGGGGCAAGGGTTTTCGCCCTCGGAACCCTTCGTCCAGCTCGTGGTAATGTTGAATGCTCTCCTCGCCAAATCGCCAACAGAAGAAGACAAGCCGGCCACCGACGCGCCCGTAGAAATCTACGAGCCCTGTTTGAGGATCCTTAACGAGGGCGCCCATTTCCTGGATCTTCCCCCACCCTTCTTCTACCTGTGCCATCAGCTCGCTGATCTGTTTTTTGAGGGTGCAGACTTCCTCGGAGTCCTCTCTGAGGGGCGCCAACTCCCGGGGGAGGCAGCCCAGTAGCTTGTGGAGCTGTTCTATCCGACCTTCGAGCTGCTGTTGGACCCAGAGCTGTTTCGAGACAATCCGGTGTAGTTCGGGGACCAAGGCATTGGCCTCCTCAATGGTAAACTCGCGGTAGTTCATCGCGGTGTCTTCCCAGTTCCTTCGTCGTCCATCCGGCTTGCGCTATCCAGCTGCCAGAGCACCTGTACCGAGAGGGGCACCCCGGCTCCTTGCATGACTGCGCAGTCCCCACAATGCTTGGGAAAATGCTGACGATCGTGACAGCTAAGGCAGCCCCCCAGCCGCTCGGCCGCCCGCTGAAACTCACTTCGCAGCCGAGAGAGCACTGCAATCTTCTCAGTCATTGCGGCAATATGCTTCTCCAGCATAGCGATTACCCTACCGGAGGCCTCTGCTCCACATTCATGGCCCTCCTTGCTCCCCAGAAGTAGTTTGATCTCCTCCAAGGAGAGTCCGGCGTTTCGCATAGCTGTGACCAAGATCAGTTTATCCAGCTCAGTCGCCGGAAAGAGCCGATGTCCGCCCTCACTTCGGTGTGCTGGCTCCAGAACGCCGGTTTCCTCGTAGAAACGTACCGTACGCACCGTATTGTTGGAGAGACGCGCCATGTCCCCCGTGGTGAGCAGCTTGCTAGGTCGGGTCACGGGCCCAGACGAAGGTTCCGAGGGAGACTCCGGTGCGCTTTCTCTGGTCTCCAATACGATGGGCATCTTGGCCTGTTGCACAGCCTCATGAGCGTAAAAATGCAGCGGGAGGAGTGTCAAGTCGCTCCTCTGCCCACCATCGTCGGATGGGGGTGCTTCATGACGCAGCCCAGTACATCTGCGGTCAGCTATCCACTTGGGGCGATAGCCTTCTGGAGGGCGCTCTCCATAGCGGCAAGGGGGGCTGGCCGGCCCGTATACAGCTCGAATTGGGCGGCTGCTTGGTGGAGGAGCATGCGGCCGCCATGGACAACCGCTGCACCGACGGTACGAGCGGCACGAACCAGGGCGGTATTGATGGGCTTGTAAACGATGTCCATGACGAGGAGGTCAGGGTGGAGGGCCTCTGGGAGGATCGGAGGGCCTGGGTCAACTTCGTACATGCCTACGGAGGTGGCGTTGATGAGGATGTCGTAGGGGCCGCGAGAGCGGGCATGCTCCGGTGGCGCGACAGAGGCTCCGCAGACTTCGGCGAGGTGGGCAGCTCGCTCCGTGTTTCGGTTAAGGATAGAGAGGGTCGCACCACGCTCGCGGAGGCCGTAGGCAACGGCGCGTGCGGCTCCGCCTGCCCCAAGCAGCAGGACGCGAGCCCCGCGGATTGGGCGAACCTCCTCCAGTGCACGGATCGCACCGAGCCAATCGGTGTTGTAGCCGATGAGGCGACCCTCCTCATTGACCACGGTGTTAACTGCACCAATGGCGGCAGCAACCGGCTCCAACTCATCTAGCAAGGGGATGATATTCAACTTGAAGGGCATAGAGACTCCAACGCCCCGGAGCCCCAGAGCGCGTAGCGCGGCCACCGCCGCCGGAAGATCGACGATACGGAAAGGTTCATAATGCCAACCTTCCAGGTTGAGGGCGAGGTAGCCTGCACGGTGCATGGCCGCTCCGGTACCTACCGGGTGTAGTGAAAAAGATCCGCAGAGCATGGCTACGCAGCGTCCCAGACGGGACGATCTCCTTCAAGAAGATCGCGCTTTGCGCTGCGATGGCGATTGCTTTCTCTAGAACGACACCTCAAACAGAAAGCTTACCGGGACCATCCCCCGGGAGAGGAGTCGCCATGAGGTCGAGGTGGATCAGCGTGCTGGCGGTGGGCGTGCTGGCGATAGGCTGCGCAACGCAGGATATCCCCCAAGCACATCGAGGGCGTATTTTTGGGCGCACCGGGTTCTGGGCACTTTATCAGGGGAACGTCGGATTTAACGGCCCCGTGCTGGACCCCGGCACTCGCTTCCTTGGGGTCTACGACGAGGTGCGGATGCTCGACTGCTCCATGCGTACCATCACCGAGAGCTTCGACACCATGACGAAAGACGGCGTCCACTTCGCCTTCACCCTGTCAATCCGCTTCAGTGCCGACTGCAGCGACGATTCCGTCGTACTGCTTCTCAACAAGCTCTCCCCCGACCAGGAGAATATCGTTACTTCCCAGCAGATCTACCGGGTTTTCATCCTTCCCGCGATCAAGGAGGCCGCCCGTGAATACGTCTCTCCTTACCGAGCTAACGAACTCAACGAGAAGCAGGCAGAAGTGGTAACCGGCGTACGCCGCCGCTTTCTTGAGATCATGGAAACCCGTGAAAACCACATCGTGCAGATCCACGAGGTCAATGTGGGGGAGCTTAAGTTCCCTCCTGAGATGGATAACGCCAATCTGGAGCGTGCTGTCCAGTCGGTGATGCGCGATAAGGCCATCGCAGAGCGGGAGCGTATCGCAGCTGAGGTCGAAGCCATGGCTGCACGGCGTCGTCTTGCAGAAGAAGAGGCAGAGGTTGCCATCGCCCGCATTGAGCGGATTGGAGCTGCCATCCGACGTTTCCCCGAGTACCTCCAGTTCCTCTTTGCCAACCAGGTTGGTGAGATGAAGGGTACCCTCGTGATGGCTCCTCCTGGTTTCTTCAACCTCAATGGGATCTCCTCCACAGCCCCAGCTCCCACCGCTCCCCCCCGCACAGCCCCCGCTCTCTCACCTCCCCCCAAGGGAAAGTAAATAAGGAAACCAGGCATCCAGCAGCATCTCTGCCCTACGCTCAATCTGGTCCAGCACTCGCTCAAATCCTTCGGGGCCTCCATAGTAGGGATCTTCCACATCCTCTACATCGAAGGGTTCAACCTTCGCAGCCGAACCTAGAGGAGCCATGCGCCGAAGGGCTTCAACATGGCTGCTATCCATACCAAGAAGCAGGTCGAAGCGGTCGAAATCCTGGGGGGTGACCCTTCTAGCACGGAGCGACGAAAGGTCATAGCCCCGAGCAGAAGCAGCTCGTATCGTCCGTGGATCCGGTGGTTCACCGACGTGGTAGCCATGGAGCCCAGCAGAGTCGAAGTGGAGCTTCTCCCTGAGCCCTCGGGCAGCAGCACGAGCACGGAGCACCCCCTCGGCAGTAGGGGAGCGACAGATGTTCCCGGTGCAAACAAGAAGAATTCGACGCATCGTAAAAGGCCCATTTTCTCTGGGATAATCCGGGGAAAAGGCACTGACAAGCTAGCGGTGTCGGCCATAGAGCAGTCCAGGCGGTTAAGCTCTGCGCCCACCTATGACCTCGCGTGGCTTCATTGGAGCCTTCCTGTTCGGCTCCGGCTTCTGCTCGCTGGTGTACCAAACCGTGTGGATGCGGGAGTTTCGCCTGATCTTTGGGGCATCGACGGCAGCGTCTGCGGCCGTGCTCGCCATCTTCATCGGCGGCCTCGGTCTGGGTAGTTCTCTCCTCGGCGAGCGCGCTGAGCGTCAGAGCAGGCCCCTCGCCTTCTACGGCTTCCTCGAGATCGTCGTTGCCCTCTCCGCGGCGGCCTCGCCCCTGCTGCTCGCGGGGGTCCGGAAGCTCTACCTGCTCCTCGGCGGAAGTGCCGTTCTCGGTGGTCCCCTCTCCACCCTCCTTCGCCTGCTGCTCTCGGCGCTGGTCCTTGGCCTGCCCACCGTCGCCATGGGCGGCACCCTCCCTGCCGTCGCTCGTACCCTCACCGCCCCCGATGATCCTCGCCGCGGTGGCTTCGCTCTGGCCTACGCCGCCAACACCCTCGGGGCTGTCGCTGGCTGCTCTCTGACGACCTTCCTCCTCCTCGAACACCTCGGCAACCGGGCCACCCTCGGCCTCGCTGCCCTGCTCAACCTGTCCGTCGGCCTCGCTGCTCGCTTCCTCGCCCGCGAGGCCCCTCTCCCCTCTCCGGACCTCTCCCCGGATGTCCCACCGCCTGCTCCGCTCCCCGCTCCCCGTCCCCTCGTCCTCACCGCCGCTGCCATCGTCGGCTTCGTCTTCTTCCTGATGGAGCTGGTTTGGTACCGCATGCTCGGTCCTATCCTCGGTGGTAGTGTCTTCACCTTCGGTACCATCCTGGCGGTCGCCCTCCTTGGCGTCGGCGCTGGCAGCTTCGCTTATGCCTTCCTCGGTGGCGATCGCAGGCCCTCCCTCGCTGGCTTCGCCTTCACCTGCCTCCTCGAAGCCCTGGTCCTCGCGGTCCCCTTCGCCCTTGGTGACCGCCTTGCCGTCCTCGCGATTGTGCTCCGTCCCCTCGGCGTTCTCGGCTTTGCAGGCCACGTTGCTGCCTGGATAGCTCTCACCTCCTTCGTTGTCCTCCCCGCCGCCCTGATCTCCGGTGTCCAGTTCCCCCTGCTGGTAGGCCTCCTGGGCTCGGGGCAGAAGGGCGTCGGAAGCGACACCGGAAAGGCCTATGCCTGGAATACCGCTGGTGCCATCGCCGGCTCGCTGGCGGGAGGTTTTGGCCTGCTGCCTCTGCTGGGAGCACTGGGATGCTGGAAGCTAGTCGTGGCGGCGCTGGTGCTCCTCGGGGTGGTCGCGCTGGTAGTGGGGCTGGCCCAGGGGGGGAGCCGGGGGAGCCTAACACTAGTGTCGGTGGCCGCGGGGGCGCTGGCGCTGCTCCGGGCGGAGGGGCCCACGGCGGTGTGGCGTCACAGCCCTATCGGCGCAGGGAGGGTCAGCCCGGAGGTGGTGCGATCGCCGGCACAGCTTCGCGCCTGGCAGAACCACCAGCGGCGCTCCGTTCGTCAGGAGTTCGAGGGCCGGGAAAGCTCGCTGGGGCTGGACATCAGCAGTGGGCTCTCCTTCGTGGTCAACGGGAAGATCGACGGGAACGCGATCTACGACGGACCGACTCAGGTGATGTTGGGGCTGGTGGGGGCGGCGCTCCACCCGGCCCCCCGGCGGAGCCTGGTGATCGGGCTGGGGACCGGCAGCACCGCGGGGTGGCTGGCAGCCCTGCCGGTGAGCGAGCGGGTGGACGTGGCGGAGCTGGAGCCTGCGATGCTCCAGGTCGCAGAGGAGTGCGCTCCCGTGAACCACGACGCGCTCAGCAACCCGAAGCTCCAAGTGTTGCTAGGAGATGCCAGGGAGCTAGCCACAGCAGGTAGCGATCGCTACGACCTGGTGACCTCCGAGCCGTCAAACCCCTACCGGGCCGGCATCGCCAGCCTCTTCACCCAGGATTTCTACCGGATCGTCGCCGGACGTCTGGCCCCGGGCGGCCTGTTCCTCCAATGGGTCCAGGCGTATGAGATCGACGCTCACACCATCCGAACCCTCTACGCTACGTTCCGCTCGGTTTTCCCCCGAGTGGAGACCTGGCAGCTTCGCGATGGCGATCTGCTCCTCATCGGCTCCTTCCACTCCATCGAGTACCGGGCCGACGTGCTCCGCCAGCGCCTCGCCGAGGAGCCTTTCCGTTCCGCCCTCCTCCACACCTGGCGCGTCGATGACCTGGAGGGCTTCCTCGCTCACCATGTCGCCCGCCCTTCTTTTGCTGACGCGGTGGTTGCTTCCTTTCAGGGACCGCTGAACACCGATGATCGCTGCGTCGTGGAGTTCGGCTTTGCCCGCGGCATTGTCGCTTCTACCCGCTCCGTCGAGTTCCAGGATCTCCGTGCCGCAGCCGATGTTCGTGGCGAGCAGCGCCCTGCGATCGTCGGGGACGTGGACTGGGAGCACGTCGAGGATATCCGAGTAGGGCTCCCGGTGGTCGAGTCCTACGCCCCCACGCTCTCCGCCTCCTTGCCCCCCGAGCGCTACCGCCGCGGCCTCGCCTACAAGGGCTACATCGACGGCGACATGAAGGCCGTCCTCGACGCTTGGAAGGAGCAGCCCAAACCTCCACGCTCCCCCTTGGAGATCGAGGCCCTCGCCGGGGCCTTTGCCGATCATGGCCGGGAGCAAGAAGCCTTGCCACTGCTCGAACGACTGTGGAATTTCCATACTGCAGATGCAGATGGAATCCTCGCGTGGCTACGCTACCGCCAAGATCGCATGAACGAGGCAGTAGAGGCCCTGGAGCGCGCCTTCGCAGCACATCGCAAGGATCCCTTCGTCTCACCGATCGTGCTGCAGCGGGCCCTGGCGCTTGCGGAGGATATCGGCAGCCGGGACCAGGGGCGAGCCCGGAGGCTGTTTGATGCTTTGCGAGAGCCCTTTGTCCTCTACGCCCTGGATGGGGCGAGGCTCCAGGCCCGGAGGAAGCTGGCCCACGCCCTGGGGGATATGTCTTGTGTCGAGGCCTTCCGGGCCTATGAACCCCACGTCCCCTGGGATCTGGAAACCCTTACCGAGCGCGTGACCTGTTACCGGCGATATGCCCCGGAGAAGGCCCCCGAGGCTGAGCGCGACCTGGCTTTGTTGCGCCACGACGAGCCCACACAGGTGTTGCCGAGATGAGCGATAGCCTCGTAGCGATGGATCTGCTGGTGGCACTCACCGTTCTCCCAGCCTCGATCGTCCTCGATGTCTGGATTTTGCGGAACTATCTGGATATTCCATACAAGTTCCGGAAATTAGTCGCAGGTGTTTTCCTAGAAGTTGTCCCGGGCAGTGTCCTGCACAATGAAGACAGCTTCGTCCTCCTGAAGGATCGTCTCCCTGTCGACGTTGTTCTCGTCTTTGTCCCCGCCGTCTTTGTCTTCGTCTTTGTTCTCGTCGTTGTCCTCGTTGGGGAAATCTTCTCCCTCGTCCTTCTCGTCCTTGGGAAAATCGTCGTCGTCTTCGGGGGGATTGCCTATATCGTCATTGACGGGGGAGCCACGGCACGCAGAAGCTAGAGCGAGCGGGGGCGTGAAGGACCGGGGCAAGGGAAAGGGTTGTGGTTGCGGTGCCTTGCCGGCGCGGGTAAGAGGCGAGATGTGAGCGTCTCTGCTGGTATCCTGCGCTTTCTCCAGGCGCCGATTGTATTTGTGACCGGGAAGGGGGGTGTGGGAAAGACCACCACCGCAGCGGCGCTGGCGCTGGCGGCGGCCCGGTCGGGCAAGCGAGCGGCACTCGTCGAGTTTGACGATCCGGAGGCAGGGAAGCGGGCGCTTCAGGGGGCGGATGCGCCGGTGCATCACGAGGTGGCGACCTACGATCGTTGCTTGGAAGTTACCATCGCGCCGCTGGTCGGTGGGTCGATGATTGCCAAGGCGGTGCTGCGGCAGAAACCCATCCGAAGCATGACCCGAGCCATGCCGGCGATGCGTGAGCTGGTATCCCTGGAGCGGGTGAGGATGCTGCTATCGAGTGGTGATTTTGACCGGGTAGTGGTCGATCTCCCAGCCAGCGGTCATGCGTTGGACTGGCTGAGAGTTCCCAAGGCCTTCGAGCGATTCCTGCTAGGTGGGCCGCTGGGCAAGGTGGGGACAAGGATCCACGACGAGGTGGTAGCTCCCGGACGAAGTGATGTGGTGTTTGTGACCCTGGCGGAGCCCTTGGTGATGTCGGAAACTCGGCAGCTTGCAGCACGGTTCCATCAGGAGCTGGGTCGTAGCCCTTCCTTGGTGGTGATCAATCGGGTGCTTCGACCAGATCCGGTAGGGGCTCAAGAGGCAGCAGAGCGGCTGGCTCAGGTGTCCGGTTCACCAGCGGCCGCAGAGTTGGCAAGGATTCTTCGAGCACGAGCAGACGCAGCCCGGGAAGCGATGGAGGCACTACGCATGGCCCGAGGCCTCGATGCGGTGAAGGTGGTCGCGATGCCTGAAGAACCCACGGATCCATCCATTGTCAGTGCGTTGCGCTGGCTCGACGAGGGAGCCTCTCGGTGACAAAACAATCTGCCCGTCTCACGGTCTGCGTAGGAGGAGGTGGTGTCGGCAAAACGACCTCTTCTGCCGCGCTTGGACTCCACATGGCTCGTGCCGGTGCACGTACGCTGGTGATTACGGTCGATCCAGCGCGCCGCCTAGCTGATGCACTGGGGGTTGAGCTGGGTCAGGCGACACGACCGGCACCCATTGATCCTCGCGCCCAAGATCGACTGTTTGCACGCATGCCCGACCCCCGGTCGAGCATGGACGACTTCACCTTGTGGCTCTTCACAGACGAAGAACGACGGCGTCGCTTCCGCGAGAATCGAGCGGTTCAGGAGATGGCAGACTCCATCGCGGGCATCCATGAGATTCTGACGGTGACCCTGCTCCAGCACGAGGTTGACTCGGGGGATTACGACGAAGTCGTGCTGGATACAGCACCAAGCCGCCATGCACTGGCGTTCCTCACCTATCCAAACCGGCTTCTGGATTTGCTCGAAGCAAGGGCCCTCTCATGGCTCGCTGCTGCAGCCGATAACTCGGAGCGAGGGGAGGATGAGTCAAGCTCTGCGACGGGAGCGATCTTTGCTTGGGGGAAGGCCCGGCTGGAGGCACTTTTTGCTCGGGTGATCGGCTTGCCAGGACTCCGAAGTCTCTCGTCGATGTTCGGAGATCTGTTCACGGTCCGCGAGCGCTGGGCAGCACTGGCGCGGCGCACCCAGGTGATGCTGGCCGATCCGGCTACACGCTACCTGCTTGTGGGTGCCCCAACCGGAGGAGCACTCGATGACATCATATATTTGGCCGGATCGCTGGAGCGCCAGAAGCTACGCCCAACCGCCATCGTACTTAATCGCTCTGAGCAAGAGCCTCCCGCTTACGCGCGGGAAGTCCAGGCGCTCCTCGACAAAGACCCGAGTCTATTGAGCGAAAGGGAGCAGCAAATCCTGCGGCAAACCCTGGAGGTATTGGCCTCCGAGCATGCAGCCCGGAAGGCAGCAGCAGATGAGGCGACCCACCAGATTGGAAAGCGGTTGCCACGAGGGGTTCCGGTGGTGAGGCTCCCCTTTGTAGGCCCTGCCTCCCCTCGAGACATCGTGATGTCTCTTGCGGATGAGTGGTCCAGGATCAAGCTGGCCTAGAGGTAGACAATGAGTTTCTTCGTGGATGAAACTGAAGTAAAATTGGAGCCCACCTTTTTCCGGAGCATTCCTATGCGCATCCTCACTTCCCTTGGGGCTCTCTCTACTGTGCTTGTTCTGGCTACAGCAGCCAAAGCAGCTCCCACGCTAACTTCAGGTTCCGGGTTGACGATCCAACGCACAGTGACGCTCACTGGTGCAGGGAATCTCCACGGACTCGAAGTGGATAACACGACTGGAGATGTCTATGTTATCGGCAATTCGGGGACGCGGATCTGGGTTTTGAGGCCCGACAACTCCTTCTCCCAGATTACGGGGAACAACGTAGGGAGCTTCAACGGAGTACTCTCTGATCTGCGGATTGGCCCAGACAACCTCCTCTACGCCATCAGCACCAACACGGCGAACGGGCGCATCCAGCGGTTCACCAAGGCGGGAGTCGCGCAGACGGATCTCGGGGTCCTTCCGGGGTGCAACGGCAACGCTGCAGGTTTTGCATTTGGCTTTTTGGGGAGGCTCTACGCTAGCGAGCAGAACGACACGATTTACAGCTATGACATATCGGCAACCCCACCGGTAGCAGGGCAGATCTTCAGCACTGGACCCGCCAACGGGTGGGTTGATATCGACGATATCGAAACCGCCCACAACAACTTCCTTTTTGTCCACGATGGAACCGGCAACACTGGACTTAACCAGCGGCGAGTGTTCCGAGTGGGGCCTGATGGGGTAAAGACGATCTTCGCGGAGTTCCCCTCAGGGACATTCCTAGCAGGGGCCTACGACTGGGGCTCGGGCTCGTACCTCACCGGAAGCCGGAACCAAGGTACCCTGTTCCGCCTGACAGATCTCAACAACGACGGGAAGGCGGAAGGCGCTTCGGAGGTGGTGCAAATCGGCTCCGGATGGGCTGCCAACGAGCTATCCAACATGAGCTATGGGCGTTCGTCCTTTGATGCGAACGTTTACTCACTCTACATCAGCAACGGAGGATCCACCATCTACGAGATCTCCGGGCTCAATCCTCCAATCAACGGGGGAGATTTCGGAGATCTCCTGGATGACGATGGGGATGGGTTCTGCGAGAAGGGCAAGGATCTCAACAAGGACAGAGATTGTCTGGATTCAGGGGAAGCAACACCGACCCTGCAGGACTGTAAC
>JANWXX010000480.1 GCA_025057345.1 Polyangiaceae bacterium
GGATGGCAGCAGGCTCCGTATCCGTGTTCAGAAGACCTACAAGATGTTCGTGGGCGGTCTGTTCGTCCGCAGCGAATCCGGGAGGTATTTTCAGGTGACCGATGCATCCGGGTCAGGACAGGGAGCGGTAGAGAACATCCCCCGTGCTTCGCGCAAGGATGGCCGCGATGCGGTTAAGATGGCCCACGGGGCCTGGCCTGGTTGGAGCGGGCGGACTGCTTATAACCGGGGTCAGATCCTCTACCGCCTCGCCGAGGTGATGGAGGCCCGCGCCGATGAGTTGACTCGGGAGATCCATCGCTCCTTGGCACTACCGGAACATCAGGCCCGTACCGAGGTGGAGCAGGCCATCGACCGAGCGGTCTGTTTCGCAGGTTGGAGCGACAAATTTCAGTCTTTGCTTTGCTCGTCCAATCCGGTGGCCGGGCCCCACTTCAACTTCTCGGTCCCCGAATCTATGGGTGTTGTCGTTGTGCTTGCGCCCGCTCGTCCCTCGCTTCTGGGGTTGGTTTCTGCCGTGCTTCCTGTGGTTGTGGCTGGCAACACCTGTGTCGTCCTCGTCAGTGAGCAAGATCCTCGCACTGCTCTCTCCTGGGCAGAGTGCTTGGCCACCTGCGATCTTCCAGGTGGTGTGATCAACCTCCTCTCGGGGAAAGTCACGGAGGTGGCTCCGCATCTGGCCAGGCACCAGGAAGTGGCCGCTCTTGACCTGTGGACGGACGACGATGGCCTGGCCCATCAATTGGAAGATTTGGCCGTGGGCACAGTCAAACGTGTCCGCCGTCACCTGCCCGCTGCGATCGACTTCACCTCAGGGTTTCTGGAGGGGCTTGCCTCCATTGAGCGCTTCGTCGAAATGAAAACTATATGGCACCCGGTGGGAGTGTAAATCGAATCCCTCGTTGTCCTACTCCTCGGAAGGGAAATCATCGGGAGCTTGCATGGACACCTCCCCCCGCTCAGAGCGTTTGAGCTGACGTGCTTCGTTGATGCGACGGTAGAGAGTAGCCCGACTGACTCCGAGGATCTTCGCTGCAGCGCTCATATTGCCTCCGGAAGCGGAGATGGCATTGCGGATCGCTTCACGCTCCAACTCTCGGAGCGGGCGCAGCGGAGGGGGGGTGGAGGAATGACGAGGAAGCGGAGTCAGGAGCAGATCCTGGAGCTCCCGGGGGAGGTGAGCAAGGCCGATCTCAGTGCCGGTGGTTGCCAAGGAGGCACGCTGGAGCACATTGTACAGCTCGCGAAGGTTCCCTGGCCAAGAGTAGCGTCCCAGGGCATCCAGGGCGTCCGGGGAAACTCGATCGATGCGTCGATGTTCAGCTCCGGGCATGTCGCGGAGCATTGCTCCAATGAGCCCCGGAAGATCCTCGATTCGCTCACGGAGGGGCGGAATCGTTATGGGATAGACCACCAGACGGTAGTAAAGATCCTCGCGGAACTGGCCGGCGCGGACGCGATCCACAAGGTCGCATTGGGTAGCACTGATGATAC
Organism: Polyangiaceae bacterium; assembly: GCA_025057345.1. GTDB lineage: Bacteria > Myxococcota_A > Polyangia > Polyangiales > Polyangiaceae > JANWXX01. Next base: position 1,495 of record JANWXX010000480.1, read on the forward strand.
GCACCTGGGCCAGTTGGTCCCCGGGGCCCGCTTGGCCCTGAGAGAGCGAGCGATTCTGGAGAAATCGGAGGAGCGCCATCTGGGCTGGGGTGGTAAGTGCCTCGACATGATCGAGGAACAGGGTGCCGTTGAGAGCGAGGGTAAGCTTGCCTGGAATGGAGTTCGCTTTGACAGTAGGGCTTTGGCCCACCAGCTCGGCCTCCTGGAGCGGTGGTGGGATGGTGGCGCAATCGATGGTGATGAAGGGACCTCGGTGCTCTGTGCCGCGCTCATGGATAAGACGTGCGATGTATCCCTTGCCGACCCCGCTCTCGCCCTGGAGGAAGACGGGGATGTTGTTGTCAAGGACACGAGCGATGTGGCGAGCTATCTCCCTCATGGCCGGGCTCTGAGCCACAAGCTCGCTGGTCATCTTGTGTCGGAGACGATCGGGGGTGCGCTCTTGGAGAAGCATGGCCCGGTGCGCGAGGGCCTTGCGGACCGAGGCGAGTAGCTGCCTCCCATCGATTGGCTTGGTCAAGTAGTCGAAGGCGCCTGCCTTCATGGCCTCGACTACGGTGGTGACCTGCGTGTTTGCAGTGGTGACGACCACGTGGCGGGTTGGATCCTGGGTGCAGAGACGCCGGAGAACTTCGATACCATCGAGATCGCCCAAGCTGAGATCGAGACAGACGAGGGCCGTGTCTGGGTGCATCTGCTCAATGGCCTGCAGCCCCGATGTATACTCCGTGACGGGGAATCCCTCCTTCTCCAGCCATGTCTTGAGCACTTTACGGGTGGTCGAATCGTCCTCGACCACCGCGATGGGGGCGTGTTCTTCCGTCATTTCTCTGGTCATCGGAGTATGGCGTTCATACTATCATAATGCTCTTTCCAAACAGCAAAACTCAAGGAGCTGGGGGAACGGAGGATGAAGGTGCCGGAGCAGGAGGCGGCAATAGCATGCGCGCTCCGGATACGAGGATGGCTCGGAATTCCCACGCGAGAATCAAGACCACACCGAAGATCAAAAGCATGAGCCAGGTACGTCGGAAGGAGCTCTCCTCCTCGTTCTCTGCCTTTACGATCGGAATGAGATCGGTTCTGTCTACGCTGGAGTTTGCCGGCCGTGGGGGGCGACGTGTGAAGGGCGTCCCAGGGATCGGGTGAGCAGGAGACGGTCGTTGAGAGCCCATCCAGAGCCTTCCAAGAGCACAGCAAGGTTCCGCTGCCGTAGCCTCCACCACCCAAGAACACCGGCTGGTATCATGATGATCAGTAGGATGGTGAGGGTAGCTCGGAGCAGATCCAGCAAGGTTAGTGCTCGGAACTGGTTGACGATGAAAGCGATTGCCGAGCCAACCGCGGCGAAGGCGAGTCCACCGGCAGCGATGGTCCCCCCCAAGGAGGAAGCGGTCGAGGCCGTACTCGGTGAGGGAGAGGTCGAGGCCGTTGCCAGTGTGGATTCCATAGCTTTGTCCCCGCTCTCTCCAAAGCTCTGAACTTTCGAGGAAAGGAACTTACCGATGCGGGCAAAGGGGGAGGTCATCGCCTCCCAGAGCGAAACCGGGTTGCTTACTACCTGGGTGATCGTTGCGTCGTATTCTTGGTTCTCCCGATCGTAAAAGATCCCGCGCTTGCCGACAGAGATCCCTGCGCTGGTGCCAGATGTGATCGGTACAACAACCTCCAGCGGGGTGGAAAGTCCAGGGCGCTCCAGCGTGAGGTAAGCTAGGCACATCGTATGGGTGGAAGCGAGCGCTGCGTGGGCAGCTCGGTCTGGGACATGAACGGCCAAGGTAAAGAGCCGACCTGCCAAGACCAACCTTCCTTGCTCAAAGAGGGCTCTGCGCTTAAGGCTGTACAGATCCGGTACGGCGATGAAGTTGTTCGCAAAAGTCAGAAGCCAGCGCTGGTAGAGAGTAGCTTTTCCAGCTCGTCGAGGGCATCCAGACGAGGCTTGAGCTCAAGATCCCGGTGGCAGGTGGTGGCTATCTCGTCCAGCAGCTTATTCCGCACTGTACGTAGCTCGTCCTCCAGGGCCACCACTCGATCTTCCTCGGCCGCCTGGCGCCGTGCAATGGCCCGCTCGGCCTTCGCTAGCAGCCCTCGGTAGGCCTCCTCCAAGAGAGCTGGCACCTGCCCCAGGAGCGGGGCGACCACATCTCGGCGTAGCGCCTCAAGTGCCTCGTAGCTTGGCCCCCGGAG
>JANWXX010000481.1 GCA_025057345.1 Polyangiaceae bacterium
TGGGTAGCTGCACTGGCAGCTCCGAAGCGGAAGCTCCCCTTGCCGGACACTAGGGAGAGGGATCCCATCGGGGCATACACGATATCCTTCGTGGCCACGGTGGGTGGTACCCCTTCGTCCTCCGAGGAGCATCCGTACCCTGCTACCATCAGCAGGGTCGCCCATACCGCCACCATCCCGATTCCTCGTACCTTATTCATCCTCATCGCTGTCCTCCTCATCATCTTCGTCCTCCTCATCATCTTCGTCCTCCTCATCATCTTCATCCTCCTCGTCCGCCTCGTCCTCCTCGTCCTCCTCCGCCTCTCCCTTCTTCTCTGGAGAACCCGAGGGGGGAGGTGCCCCAGCCTCCTCATCCGCCAAGGAGGGAATCGTGGGAGGTTCCTCCGTCCTGGAAAGGAGGTGACCTTCCCCCTCCGCAAGACCACCGGGATCAAAGGGCAGCAAGGGGGGAGGTTCCCCGAGGATGCGCTGATAAGCAGCGCGGGACTCCTCGGTGAGATCGGCAAAGTCACGGAGGGTTGGCAGTTCGCGGAGGGATTTGATCCCGAAGAATTCGAGGAACTGGGGCGTTGTTCCATACAAGAGGGGGCGACCTGGTTCTTCCTTCTTGCCGAGGATCCGGATCAGCTCCCGCTCCAAGAGGAGCTTGAGCATGGGCCCGGAGTCGACGCCACGGATATCGTCGATCTCCGGTCGCGTAATGGGCTGGCGATAGGCGACGATGGCCAGTGTCTCGATCTGGGCGCGCGTGAGTTTGACGGGGCGAGCTCCAGTCAACTCGCGGACAAAGGGTCCGAACAGTGGGTTCGTACGGAAGCAAAACCCCGTGGCAACCTCATCGACACGGATTCCTCGGTGGCGATAGTGCTCCTGGAGTTCCTCCAGGATCTCTCGAACCCATCGTCGATCGGCCTGTGCCACCCGCGCCAATTCATTCACCGTCATCGGCTTTGGACTCACGAAAAGAAGCGCCTCCAAGAGGCCCCGGAGATGCTCGCGAACCACCGGGGTCCTTTCCGCTGGATTGGGTGCATCTTTTTCCGCTCCCGCCTGGGCTCCGGCTTCTTCCCCGGCCTCGACGGAAGGCTCAGCTCCCTCCGTTGGCTGAGGAGGATGGGTGGGGAGAGAGGTTTCTCGCTTCCGACCAACCATGGGAGTTCATTCCTCCCTGAGGGGTTCATGGGAGAGCTCGACCTCCTCGGGGGAGGCATCTTCGAGGGCATACTCGATATGGATGGGGGCGTATACACCAGCCTGATAGATGCGAGTGAGGCGTAGCTTAGACATCTCCAGCAGGGCGAGGAAGGTAAGAACCATGTCGAATTTGGTGGCAGCTCCGTCGAAGAGCTCCTCGAAGGTGGTACGACGACGGATACGAAGCAGGTCAGAGAGCTGGTTGATCCGATCGGTGATGGTCAGTCGCTCGAAGGTCACCTCATGGTTGATTTTGATCTTGCGGCGCCCCATGAGGGCCACGAGGGAATCGACAAGGAGGTGAAGGGGGAAAGCAGCGAGGGGGCCTTCGCTCCGCGCCGGTGGGGGGAGCGGCGGCCGAGGGAAGGCATCTTGGGCAACCTCCCCGAGAGAAGCCATCTCAGCAGCTGCAGCCTTGAAGCGTTGGTATTCCAGGAGACGACGCACGAGCTCCTGCCGCGGATCGATCTCCTCTTCGTGGACATCCTCCTTGGTGTCGCTAGGGAGCACCGGAAGCAACATCTTAGATTTGATGTGAGCCAGGACCGCCGCCATCACCAGATACTCGCTGGCAATGTCCATGGAGAGAGATTGCATTACCGCGAGATATTCGAGGTAACGTGCAGTGATGAAGTGAACGGGGATATCAAAGATATTGAGCTGATGTGACTGGATGAGGTGGAGCAGGAGGTCGAGAGGGCCCTCGAACTCGACCTGAGGCAAGGCAACGTTGTAGGCCAGGGGGTCGAGGGTGGCTTCGACCGAGAAGGGCTCAGAGGCGCCCTGCTTGACGTGGGAGCGAAGGGGGCGGACCTGAGGGGAGGCCAACGTCAGGCAACACCGAAGAGGGAGAGAATCGCCGAGCGGAGAAGGCCCATAGGCCAATCGAGGAGGGTCTGGCGAATCGCCGGGATAGAGATGAGGATCATGAGCAGCAACAGGGAGAAGGGGCGGATGCGCTCGACCAGATCGTCCAGGCTGCGAGGGAGGAGGTAACTCCCGTCCAGGGGGGGGAACGGAAGGAAATTGAAAACGCAGAGACCGATGTTGGTAGAGAACATCGCCAATAGGAAGACAGAGAACGCCTCCGTAGGGCTCCTCCCTGAACTCTTGCCTAGAACCCCGAGACGACTGAGCGCAACGTAGAGGCCCATGGCCAGCACAGCCAGCAACAGGTTCGAGAGGGGACCTGCCGCAGCAACCATAGCGGACCCCCCCCGGACGGAGATACTGCGACGAAACCGGTTGGGGTTGAACTGGACTGGCTTCGCCCAGCCGAAGAAGGCGACCCCGCCAAAGAGGACGCTGATCGCTGGAAACAGGATCGTCCCCAAGGGATCGATGTGGGCGAGAGGCGAGAGGGTGAGCCGTTCGTCGCGCTCGGGAGTATCGTCGCCCAGGCGCGTAGCAGCCCAAGCATGGGCGAATTCGTGCACCGAAAGCGAGAGGATCATGGTAACGAGCGTGAGCGCGAGAAGGCGGATCTTTTCAGGAGACACGCTGGTACTTTGAGGGGAATCGGGGCAAGAAGCCAGAGTCATGAGCGGTGTGGGGCAGTGAATCAACAGGGAGGCCCGCCCGCTTGTTGCCCGGAGATGCCCCCCTGTGACCCGGGTGGGTCAGCATGGGATAGCTGCTCGCTGAGGTGTTCTGCGTATGCTTCCATCCACGAAATCCCCACACATCTACCTTCCCCACTACGGAAGCCCTGCGCTACCGCGATTTCCCATGCAAGATTTTTTGCTGCCCTGGCTTCTCATGGCGCTCCTCCTCGCTGGATGCAAGCGCGCCGAGCCTCCCCGCAAGGGCCACTTGGTCACCTGCACCTGTACGTACCTCACCGATTTCGACGATACAGCCCGGATCGACGTCGAGGTATGCGTACCGGAAGGTCTTGACCACCAGCGAGAAGCTGCTCATTGCGCCCTGCAGTCGGCGCATAACCATATCGACGGCTGTGCCTGCAAGCCCCCCGGTACCTCCTGCGATCCCTCCGCCCCGAACGCCTGCATCAACCGGTAGCGTGCGTATCCCCCTCTTTGACCCAACCCCGCGGATCGAACGGCGACGTGAGGCCCTATCCGCAGCCTTCGCTCGCTTGCTGGACCAAGGGAACTTCATCCTAGGGCCACCTGTGGCCGTCTTCGAGGAAGAACTCGCGACCTTTCTGGGTGGCGGGGATGTGGTGGGCGTTGCTTCCGGCTCGGATGCTCTTGAACTGGCGCTTCGCGCGCTCCATGTCGGGCCTGGTCAGGCGGTCCTGACGACTCCCTTCACCTTCGTGGCTACCGCCGAGGCGATCCACCATGCAGGAGCGCTCCCTGTCTTCCTCGATATCCGCCGGGAGGATCTGCTTCTCGACCTGGACGCCGTCGAAGAGCACCTCGACGCCTTGCCTCGCTCCTCCCAAGGCCGCCCCCTGCTCCCCTCAGGCCACGAAGTAGTTGCTCTGCTCCCAGTGCATCTGTTCGGTGCAAT
>JANWXX010000482.1 GCA_025057345.1 Polyangiaceae bacterium
CAGCAACAGCGTCAGCGCGTAGGTGGAAGACGATACCGGCACGTCCTGCGGCAAAATCCGATGCATCGTCAGCGCAAGGCTCACCACGTTGAGCAGTGCCGTGAGCAGCGAGATCACAAACACCGCCAAGAACTTGCCACCAATGATCTCTACCGGACGCAGGGGAGCGCAAAGCAATGTCTGCATCGTCCCCCGCTCTTTCTCACCGGCGGTCAGGTCGATCGCGGGGAGAAACCCCCCCAGCAACGACATCAGGATCAGCAACATTGGCATGATCGCCCCAAGAATCTGACCTCCGCTTCGTCCCTCCCGGATCGCCGCTCGGGTTAGGATCTCGTAGGGCATGGAGTGACCTTGGGGCAACCCCCGCACTTCCTCCCGCTCTGCCTGGAGCTGCTTGCGCTCTAGCCGCAGAGCCCGCTCCAGCCGCTCCCGTGCCAGTGACGACTCAGGACGCCCTGGATCGAAGTACACGGCCACCCTTCCCTCCTGGCCGCCCTCCACAGCCTCTTCAAACCCGGGCCAGAATGCCAAAATGGCGTCCACGTCCCGGCGTAGTAGCGCTGCTCGTGCCGCCACAAGCACAGGGTTCTCCGCTTCGATCCACCAAAGGGGCACAACCCGCTGCTTCTGGGGAGAGTTCTCCTCTGCCTCCGGTGCATCTGGATCCACCCCCGGTGGCATCTCCAACGATGCCCACCCTCCCTGCAACTCCCCCGGAGCTCCAAACCAGCGGAGAAAGACGAACTTCCCCCGCTCCTGGAGCCGCTCCCTCACCACCGTCGGAGCCTCCCCCCATACGGCCACCCTCGACGGCTGTGCCTCCCGCGCCTCCATCTCCGCCCCCTGGAACTTACTCACCCCGATGGCAAACAGCGGGTATACCAGGATGGGCAACAACAGCAATCTCGTCAGGGTGCGCCGATCCCGCAGCGCCTCCACGAGTTCTTTGATCAGGATGGTCCAGACAACGAAAAGGCGCACGTGTCGTTCACCAGGATTTCTCTTCCACCTTGCCCCCTTTGCCCTCGCCCCGTCCAGAGCCTCCCCTCTCGCACTCCACTGACCTGCGCGAAAAAAGACCTGTAGCTTGGGCGTTAGCTGCGTCTGCAACAAGGAATACACCCTGGCCTGCGATGGTGGAGGTTGTCAGTTCGTCTGCGAGGGAACAGCCAGGTGTAGCTTTTCGTGCAAGGGCGGCTTGTGCCAGGTATCCGGCTCAGGAGCCATCACGCTAGACTGCAGCGTGCGGCAGCTGCCTGCTCGCCTGCTCTAGCAGCGAGTGTGGCTGCACGGACCCGACCAAGTGTGTCAAGAACTGACGGGGCTGGGGGCGAGGCGCGAGGTGGCCCCCCCCACCGGGCGGTAACTCGCAGCGTCGGTGACGAACTCGGCGTGTCCGTAGCGCTGCAAAAGTCGGCGAATCTTTCGCACCAAATGCTTGTCCAGAGGCTCGCGGAGCAGAGGAAGATCCATAGCCGCACGGTAAATCATCATTCGCCCTTGGATCAGAGGCCAGAGCACGGCAAACACGAGGAGGTCCAATGGGTGGACCTCGATGCCCATCCCGGCCGCCGTCGCCCGGTTCCCCGATAGGAAGAGCTGCACAAAAAGCACCCGCGAGAAACGGCGCTCGATCTGGTCCAGCATTCGATAAGAGAGGGAGCGATCAGGGGGCAGGTAAGCATCCATGGTGGCCCGAATCAACGCCCCGCAGGTGGCGTCGTCAAATCCATCCCGAAGCGTTGCATTGCGGGCGGTCATGATCTCCAGGATGCCCTCCGGAGTGTCTGCTAGAAGATCCTCCGGAAGCCCCAGCAGGTAGCAGCGATAGCGGTTGAATTCCACCAGGGCACGCTCCCCCCGGTTGAACGCTCGGCGCCCCGAGAGTCGGGCTTGTAGTGCCAGGAAGAAGATCGACAAGAGCCCTGCTGGCATCTGATCGACTTGTGGTATGGGGATTCCATAGATCGAAGCATCCCATCGATCCGAGCGGCAGAGAATGTTGTAGCGGACCATTGAATGCATCAGCCGTACCATCGCTGCCGCCTTGAAGCCCTCGCCCCACCGCTCCAGCGCCCCCGGCAAGGTCGTTACCGTGAAGAAGGTCGCTGTCTCGTTCACCCGTCGTGCCGCAGTCTCGTGGGTGAGGGTGCCCGTCAGCGCCATCGGAAGGGCTGCATACTTGTTGAGGAAAGTAGCCAGGAATGCCCCTCGAATCCCCCAAGGGGCCGCGTTGGCCGCTCCGTTGCGTTCCAGTCGGGCCCCCTCCCGTATCAAATCCATGTCGATCCAGGGAGGCTTATGCTCCATGTCCCGGAGAAAGGCCCCCAACTCCTCCGGGGCATCAGGAACCGCATCGAGACCCTTCTCGCAGGCCCGCTTGAGCATTTCCACGAGGCTTCGGGAGCCGTACCGAGGGATGAGCGCCGCGTAGGCGTCCGCCACCACGTCGCCGAGGAGGGTGTAAGCGCGCATCCGCTCGATCTGCTCCGGGGTTGGCCTTGCTAGCCTCATCCGGGGGTTGAGCTGCAGGAAGCTCTCCTCGATATCGTAGGTGAATCGCTCAGGGATCGCGTCAAAGTCGATCTTCCCGTACATGGACGGCAAGAGGGTTTTTTGCGCGGCAACCTTGGCCCAAACCTGATCCAATGGTGTGTGCATGTCGCACCCTCCGGCGCCACTCCGCCCACGGAGCCGTGGGCTGCAAGTGCTTGTGCCACTCTCTTGGCATAGCGCACCTCATGGCTTCGTTCACCTCCTTGGTTTTCCCAGAAAGACTCATCGAAGGGAGAGCCAGGCGCGCAGTGCATCGAGACTACTGAGGATGCCCAGCGGCTCCCCTTGACCTACCCGCACCACCACCCGATGAACCCCCTCGTAGACCATCGTCCGTGCCGCCTCTTCCACTGTCGCGTCGGGCTCCACGGAGACGATCTCCCGGCTCATCGCGTCCTCCACCCGGAGCAAGGCAATCTCTCCGTGCTTGGCCATGGCGTCGATCAGATCCGTGCGCGATAGATAACCGAGGGTACGCCCCTCCTCATCCAGCACGGGAGCCCCGCTGATGTCGTGCTTGGAGAGAAGCTGGGCCGCCTCCCGCAGGCTCTGGGAAGGGGAGAAGGTATGGACCCTCCGGGACATCACATCGGCAACACGCATGATAAGGTCATGATGCAAGAGCGAGGGGAACGCGGCTAGACCTTCTCGATGCCGCCCTTGCCGAGCAGCCCGGTGGGGCGCCAGAGCAGCACGACGATTAGCACAAGGAAAGTGAGCACATCCTGACCACCGGAGTAGCTGGTTAGCTTGGTCAGCTCGCCCACGATGCCCAACAGTAGCCCCCCTAGCACCGCGCCGGGGATGGATCCGATGCCGCCTAGTACTGCGGCGACGAAGGCCCGGGTGCCGATGGTCTGCCCCATGGTAGGGAGGGCTTGGGACTGGTCGAAGCAGTAGAGCACCGCGCCGAGGGCAGCTAGCGAGGAACCGAGGGCGAAGGTGAAGAGGATAACCCGGTTGGTACGAATTCCCATGAGGCGAGCGGCCTCCACATTGGTGGACAGAGCCCGCATCGCCTTACCTAGCCAGGTGTGGTTCACCAGCAGGTGCAGCAGCCCCATAACCACCAGGGTGGTCACGAAGATTACGATCTGGGTATTGGGGAGGATAC
>JANWXX010000483.1 GCA_025057345.1 Polyangiaceae bacterium
CACTTACTCGTGCCTGGTGCTCTCCCCTGGGGCTTGGAAGGAATGGTATGCCAAGATCGGCATCCTCCACGCGGACGCCCACATCAACACGGTCAGCCTCCAAGCACTGATCGCTGGGGAGACGGTGCGCGAGCCGGTAATTGTTGCGCGTCGCCCGTTGATCTTGGTAGCCACCCTACTGTTCTCCGGTGCCATCGGAATCGCCGCCCGGAAGAAGACGCTGCACCAGGGAGCCGTAGCTGCCTTGATGCTCCTGCCGGTGCTGATGAATCCGGCGAATTACTACCTCCACTTGGTCTGCCTCTACCCGCTCCTGGTAGCAGAGCCGCTGCCCAGGAAGAAATCCAAGCGCGAAGGGTTCCCTGTCCCCTTTACCGCTGCAGCGGATAGCACCTCTGCTCAGGTGGCTCTCATCCTCCTTCTGATGTGCGCTAGTCACTACTTTGCTGTGCTGGTGCAGGACCGACACATCCGTTTCTACCAGCTCAGCTTCTCCATCGTAGCAGGCCTTGCTGCTGTGCTTTTCGTGCTGCTCCGACGCGACGGTCCCGATCTGCTCACCCTACTCTCTCCGGTGAGCCTATCCTGTTCTCCTCCCGCCCAAGCACCCCATGAGAAAAGCGAGGACGACAAAGAGGGAGAAGATGACCTCGCAGAGAACGAGCCAGCTTCAACAAAATCATGATGATACAGAACGTGCGGAATGAGCCGAGCGAGCCCACGCGGGCACAACCAACAGCGCTAGGACCACCCCCACCGCGCTGCCCAGCGCCGCCACCGCCCCCAGGTGCCGCAACGGCGGGAAGGAGCAGACCAGCAGGGAGCTGAAGCCGGTGGCGGTCGTGAGCGCTGTCGCCGCCACCACCGGGGTCTCCCGAACCAGCGCATCCTCGACATCCTCGCCTCGCCGTACCGCCCACAGTACGAACAGTACCTCGTCCGCGGTCACCCCCAGCAGCACCGGCAGCACCAGTGCATCGTAGAGGTGCAGCGGGATACCCAGCGCCCGCATCCCCACCAGCACCACCACCAGCTCCATTACCACCACCGCCGCCGCCAGGATCACATCCCGAGGGCGGCGTACCACGAGCGTCAAGCTCGCCACTAGTAGCGCCGCCGCCCACCCTCCCACCCGTCCCAGATCCCCCGCAAGTGCTTCCCGAAGCGTTGGTTCCAGGGCCCCCCAACCTGTCACATTCGCTGCCGGGTCGACGGAATGCACTAGTGCCGTCAGTGCTTCGGGGTCGGGAGCCCTCGTTTCGATCTGCACCACCGTCCTTGCCCCGTCCCGACCTATGAAACGACGCCGGAGAACGTCCGGCGTGGGCGGATCTGTCGGTCGAGCCAGCTCCTCCAGCACTTCGCGAAACCGATCCGGCTGGAATCGGAGCTCCTGCAGCGCTGCCTCCAGATCTGCCGCACGCCTCGGCAGATCCAGTGCCCGTAGCGCCTCGCGACGCCGCTCCAGGGTGGTCCTGGCAGGAGCCCAGGAGGTCAGCGAATCCATCGTGCCGGTGACCTCCGGGTGACCCAACAGCACCTCGACCAGCCGATCCGCCCGGGTGCGAGCAGCTTCCTCGTCGACGTCGCGTACCAGGACCACCCAGGGAGGACGATCCAGCTGGTCAAAGCGCGCAGCGATGTCCCGGTAGACCTGCTGGGGCGCCAGACCTTCGGGCCGGATGAGCAGCAGCCCTCCGGAGCGATCCGGCCCTCCAGTCCAGAAAAGCATGACCAGCAGGGCAACCCCTGCCACCAACGACACGGAGCGAGTCAGCCGGTGCCTGGAGAGACGTACCAAGGAGAACGCCCAACGGGGTGGAGGCGGGAGCCCGCCTGCACGACGCTCCAACCAGCCGGAGGCCCAGGGAGAGAAGGCGCAAATCCATAGAGCAGTGGCAACCTCCCCCGCCGCCGCCAGTAGGCCAAGCTGTCGTAGCGCCTCCACACGAGACAGCGCAAGGCAAGCGAAGGCGCTCCCCGCCACCAGCGCCGCCCCCAGCACTGGCCGGATCACCCGCGCCAGCGCCTCCTGGGCAGGCGACGTCACACCCCGAGCGACTGCCTCGCACACCGCAGCGTGTACGTGGACCCCGGAGTCCATCCCCACGCCGAGCACCACCGATACGAAGGCCACCGCGACGCCTGCGATCCCCCCCGAGAACACTGCCCCCACCGCTGATGCCAGGAGCGAACCAGCCACCAGGGGAGGGAGCACCGACAGCAGCGCACGGGGCCTCCGCTGGAGCCCTACGAAGACCGCCGACGCGAGGAACAGTGCCAACAGCCCGGATCGAGTCAAATCCGACCTCAAGAGATCCTCCGTAGCCACCGCCAGGGAAGGGCCCCCGGTAAGCCGGACCCGCACCTTCGGGAATTCTGCCTGCGTTCTCTGGATCACCGCCTCGACCTGGCGGACGAAGCTCCGGGCTTCCTCACTGTGAAGCGCACTCCCCGGAGGCTCAACGATCACCAGCCGCGCCCGCCCATCCGGAGAGACCAGCTCGCCGTCACCTCGACCCCGTGCCCCCGGAGCCCGCCGCTCGGCCACCACCTGCCCGAACCGGAGCGGGTCGCGAGCGAGGGCGGGGGCTAGCACCGCGCTCCCTGGAGCCAGCAGGAGTGCCCGGGTTTCCGCAAGGCGAGCGCGCAGGGCGGAAGGCTCCAGAAAGGCTACAAGATCACGACGCAGCGGATCGTCGGCCAGCAGCAGCAGGCGGCCTGGTGTGAGGCTCTGCTCCTCCAGGGCGAGGCGCGTCGAGGCCGGGAACAAGGGGATCAGAGCTGTGGACAGGTGGAGGGCGGCCTGGTGAACCTCCGCTGGATCGTCACCCTCCAGGAGCACAAGCCCCGGATCGCCACCGTGGAAGGCGCGGACGAACGTGGCGAGGGCAACGCCGGAGCCTTGATCGGGCAGCAGCGGGGCGAGGTCCGGGGAGAGGCGGACACAGGTGGCCACCACCCACCCCGCCAGCGCCGTCAGCACCATGAGCAACAGGATGGGGAAGCGGTGTCGCAAAGGGAGCACAGCGAAGATCGAAGAGAGAGAGAGGAGCTTACCGCGAATTCCAGAGCAAACCACATGCTGCGGCACACACACGCAGGAGGACTGTTCAAGAGGGCCACCTGAGAATCGTGATACCAAAGCGCCCCTGGGAAGATTGTGAATAGCTGGAGCTCCTGTAGGCTGGAAGGGCCATGGCAGATCGACCTCTGGTGATCCAGTGGGCAGCCATGGACACGGAGGCAACGCTCCGGCAGGCGTACCGCGAGGCACACGCTCCTCTCAGAGGCTTTCTAACTGGCGAAGACGCGACGGCTCCCCGAAAAGTCGACGAAGCCCCCGGCGGGTCATGGTGATATCCACCCAAGCCTCCAGCGATTCCTTGGTGGGATCGTACCCCTTGCTCAATTGCCTCGACCACACCTGCCATCCGAACGTCCTCTCCACCGGCCACTGCAATGGTATCGGGATAAATCCCTTTGGCCCTCTTCGCGTAATCGCTCTTCGTACTTGATCCGAGCTGTTCGCAAGCCTTTAGGAGTTACGCACCCAGGGCCAAGTGCCTGGGAACACTGGGGTTTGCAAGAAAGGTCCGGATGGCCTCACGCACGATTGACTTCTTTGTCTCATACCAGCTTACTTCCTCCTTCAACCTTCGATACTC
>JANWXX010000484.1 GCA_025057345.1 Polyangiaceae bacterium
AGGCCCGAGGGTTACGTGGGGGACGAGGCTCGAAGAAGGGAGGAGGCAACGGGGCATGCACCGGGATCACCTCAGGAGCAGGGTGCCAGGGTGGAGCATCCTGCGCCATAGGAGGGGCGAAGGTTTCCACCCCCGGAGGAAGTGTCGACAGCTCGACGCCTACGGCTTGCTTGAGCAACCGGTTAAGCTCCCGTTCGGTAAGTCCGTCGCTAGGAACAAATTCCGCAAGGAGCTGCTCTACCGTTGCAGGTTTTGCACCTGTTAGGGGAATGGTCGGTGCCCTGACTCCGGTAGAGTCCTCTTCCGCAAAGGCGTCTGCCCCCTGCTCTCCCGGGTTGAGGGATGCAGCTATGCCAGGGGCATCGATTCGAGGCACCTCCAGCGGAGCTAGACTGGGCTCTGTGGCTAGAGAAACCCCGGAGAAATCCTCAACGACCGGTGCCCTTATCTCGGTGGGCTCCTCCTGGACCACCCTCGGCAAAAATTGGGTTTCTGTGGGCTCGTGGGCGGGGAGAGGAGCTGGCTCGCTGGTTCGCAGCACTTTAGGGGGAAGCAGCGAGGGGATCTCTGTGGTACGGGGCGGGTTCGGTGGCTCCATGGGCCCGAGCTGGCGCAGAACAGAGAGGTCAGGCGAGGATGCCAGGGGCGGCGCCGGGGGGGGAGGCGAAGGAGCAGGTGGGCGCGGAGGAGAGGCAGGGGGTTCTGCAGAGAGGGTCAGGAGAGCCGGGATGCGGGGGCGCACTCGCTCGACCTCTCGCTGGAGCCGGGCGAGGGCCCGCCGTCCTGCAGCGCGGTTCACCGGGATGAGGGCCGCCTCCAGCTCGCGGATCAGCGGGGCCAGCCCGCCCTGAGAAGGGCGACGAGGGATGGTAGAGAGAGCTGGCGCCTGCACCGAGACAAGCTCAAGCAGCCGCCCGAGGAGGGAGCGGAGCTGGGACTCCAGAACGGTTTCGTCCGTGTTGGCGCTGCAGGACGTGGTCGTGAGCGCCAGCAAGGAGAGGTTTCCCTCGGGGGAGAGGAAGATAGCACGCAGATCGAGAGGTAGCGGAGCCCGGGCCATTAGGTCCGCAAGCCCGAGGAGCAGGTAGCCGGCACTCTCGGCGGGCATTGGAACCAAGCCGGCCACCACGGCACCAACCAGTTCTGCAAGGCTGAGAGGAGCCTCGGAGGCTGCGGACCGGGGCAAGGAGGCAGGAAGGGCCGACAACATGGTACCCCTGCACCTACCCGGCCCCACCGGGAGGGCCAACAAAGCGGAGAGCTGCCCGTCGAGAGCCGATGCCTGCCACCCTTCCATCAAAAAATAAGGCCTCCCTTGCTGTTGCCCCCGCGCAGGGTAGCTGGTCTGCACGACCCTAAGGCTAGCGCCAGCGAGGACTAGGTGGTCATAGCACTCCTTGCCGCGCTCTTGGTCTGCACCGAGGATTACGCCAATCCCGCGGATGATGTCGTCAGTGCGTCGGTGATTCAGGCACGATAGCACAGATGAGCTGCATCGATCCTGGAGGCGCTCCTGGGTGCTTGCTGTGTCTTGGGCGAAACCATGGTTCCCATCGCGGTAGGCCCCTTGTGGAAGTGAGAAGATTCATGCAACCTCGGGGCCCATCGTATCTCCGAAGGCAGGCTGTCTTCCTTGCAGCCACCACGGAGGGGGTATTGCTGCGCAGTGCCTGCGCTCTGGCGCTGCCACGCTTGCGCAGAAACCCACTAGGGTTCAGGGGCGACCGCGAACGTAGAAGCGTCCCTCCCGTCCGGCATCGAGGACGTCCGGGGTGCCCACGTCCTCGGGCAGCAGGAGGAGACCCCCGGGAAGGTGGGACATCCCGTGGAAGTAACCCTTCACTTGGCGAGCGTTAGGGCCCTCCCCAAGGGAGACGGTCAGCTCTTCACCTACGGGGGGAAGGGTACGCTCAACAATGTCACCCCAGCGCAACTCTCCCTCTAGGTCAAACCAGGCCTGACGCCAGCGCGTAGGATTGCCGTGAACAAAGGCTGCCTGGTTGTTGAGGGCCACCACCCGCTGGAAGAGGGCGTTGAAGGTGTAATCACTCACCCAGTTGGGATCGCAGTAGCCCATGAAATCGAAGAATTTGGCAGGATCCTTGAGCGTGCGGTCCAGGAGGTCGTAGCCCCAAACGCCAATCTTACCAGTCTTGTAGGGAAATTTGGGATCAATCTGGTCTGGGAGTTGGCCGAAGGGGCCGCAGGGGGCGTGAGTGCGGCGGTGAGCGTGGCCGACCTCGTGGAGGATCGTGTTCAGGCTCATCTCATCGTTGTAGCCGAGGCCAATGCTGGCACGGAGCGAAGGATCATCGGTGCCTGGACTGATGAGGGTCAGCCCAGCCACGCAGCCCTGGATGCAGAAGCTAGCCAGGGAGTTCGTGGGGAGAAATAGGCCATAGTAGTAGACGTTGGGCCGCTTCTCCTTGGCGCGGAGGTTCACCAGCTTCTGCAGCAGACTCTGCCAACCGCTCCCGTTGGCGCTTACCTTGCTGGTCCAGGGGATCTCCTCCCCAAGCTCTAGTTCGATCCCGGGGATCGGGTATCGCTTGAGGAAGGCGTGGCGGATGGCTTTCTGGCGCTCCTCGCCCAGATCCGGCAACCTCCCGGAGCCATCGGCGTCGTAGCGAATCGGATAGACCCGAAGCTTGAAATTTCCTTCGGCGCTCTTCTCCTCCAACGCCTGGAACCCCTCCACAGGCCAGGCACTACCGGAGGTGTCACCTTGTCCTGCCTCCACGTCGAGAAGCTCGACGCGGAGGGAGAGCGTACCATCCAGCAGCGCTGCCGGAATGTCAAAGTTAGCACTGGAATTGAGGTCTTCGTCGGTAGAGACACCCCCAGGCGTACCCTGGATCTCAAGCACCTGTGCCTCCCCTTGGCCCGGTTGAAGCGTT
Organism: Polyangiaceae bacterium; assembly: GCA_025057345.1. Lineage (GTDB taxonomy): Bacteria > Myxococcota_A > Polyangia > Polyangiales > Polyangiaceae > JANWXX01. Next base: position 2,898 of record JANWXX010000484.1, read on the forward strand.
ACCCGGACTGCGATCCGGTGTGGTTGCCAGTCAGGCTTAGGTGCGAAGAAGACCCGCAGCAGCGCGTCCCGCCCCTGGATGATTGGTGCATTCCGCTTGGTTACCTGGCCGTTCGCTGCGGTATAGAGCGAAACCTTCACCCCCTGGTAGAGCGCTACCTCTCCCAGCGCTATCCCGGTAGCTGGCTGCAGCGGTGCAGGGGCCGGTGCACCGCCACTACCACCCGCCTGGTCGCTCCCCCCCTGAGCCGAGGAGCCTCCCGCGGCAAAGCCATCTGGACCGGCCTCCCCGGAGGTAGCACAGCTTGCTGCAAGCCCAAGCAGAAGAACCGAGGAAAAGAACCAGGAAACACGCATGTTTCCCAGCTTTCACCGAGAGAGTATCGATGGCAAGCGGTGTGGTTGCACCCCTGGTATAGTTTCGCGACAGCGAAAAAAACAAAGGATTCTGGATATCCTGTGCAGTCAGGCCATCGTGCTTGAGTAGAAGCAGAAAGAGCAAGAGCGATGCGCAAAACCTACGGAGAGCTGCTCGCGGAGGCAGGCAAGAGCGTTTGCACGATACCGCTGGACGAGCTGAAGGTGGCGCTGGAGCAGGGGGCAGGCATCGCGCTGGTGGACGTACGGGAGAAAGAGGAAACACAGGAAGGTTACATCCCTGGAGCGATGCTCATCCCACGAGGATTTTTGGAGATGCAGATAGAACAAAGGCTACCGGACCGGGGAGCCTCGGTGGTGGTGTACT
>JANWXX010000485.1 GCA_025057345.1 Polyangiaceae bacterium
CCCCATTCTGGATGTCCTCCGAGGGCTCCTCCTGCACTACCGCGTCTCCCTGCTTCTTTCGACGGCCACGCAGCCAGCCCTCTCCTGGCGTGAGGATCGGAGATGGGGGCTGCCTGATGTCCGAGAGATCGTCGACGATCCGGGGAAGCTTGCTAGGGAACTCCGCAGGGTCACCTTCGAGATGCCCCGAGATCTCTCCCAGGCAACCACCTGGCCCGAGCTGGCGGCTTCCATCCATCACCACAAGCGTGTGCTTGCCATTACCCACCTGCGCAGGCATGCTCGGGCCTTGTTCGAGGAGGTGCTCCGGCTGGGAGACGAGGCGTCCACGTTCCACCTCTCGGCCCTGATGTGCCCGGAGCACCGGGCAGACGTGCTAGGGGAGATCCGTCGGCGCCTGGCTGGCGAAGAGCCTCTGCGCGTGATCTCCACCCAGCTCGTCGAGGCCGGTGTCGATCTGGATTTCCCCGTTGTCTTCCGCGCCCTCGGGGGCCTGGACGCCATCACCCAGGCCGCAGGTCGGTGCAACCGGGAGGGGAAGCTCCCTTCGGGGCGTGTGATCCTCTTCCGCGCTCCCGAGCCACCGCCTCCCGGACCACTCCAGCAAGGGCTGGACGCTACCCTCCTCATGCTCCAGGGCGACCCTTCCCTGGATCCGCTCTCTCCCGCCGCTATCGAGACATACTTTCGGCGGCTCTACCAGGCCGGGGTAGAGGATCGCCATGGGATCCAGGTGCTACGGGGCGAGTGGAAGTTCCGCGAGGTCGCGGAGAAGGTCCGGCTGATCGATGAGGAAGGGCAGGTGGATCTCGTGGTTCCCTACGGAGACCTGGGCCCCATTGAGTGCCTCCGTGCTCGGCCATCCCGCGGCTCTTTCCGTGGGGTCCAGCGCAAGATCGTCGGCATCCCTCGGTATGTCGCGGAGAGCTGGAAGCAGCAAGGCGTGGTTGACGAGGTGGCGGGGTTGCTGATCCTATCGCCGACGTACGCTCATCTGTACGACCCGCGCCTCGGTCTGAAGGGCGAGGCGAATCCTGTGTCAGATCCTGTGAGCTTCGTCATCTAAGGAGGAGAACCCATGGCAGAACGAAGTCCAACCCTGGCGGTGCGGGTCTGGGGCCCCTACGCCTGTTTCTCTCGCCCGGAACTCAAGGTCGAGCGGGTCAGCTACGAGGTGATGACCCCCGCAGCAGCACGCGGTGCCCTGATGGCGATCCTCTGGAAGCCCGCCATCGAGTGGGAGATCGAGGCCATTGAGGTCCATGCGCCCATTGAGTTCTTCTCCATCAAGCGCAACGAGGTCGGGAACCGTGCCGGAACCCCCTCCGCGGACGTCATCGCCGGTCTTGCCCCGATGCCCCCGTTCTACATCGACGACAACCGGCAGCAGCGGGTCACCCTGGGGCTCCGGGATGTCGATTACGTCATCCGGGCGCACTTCACGTTCACGCCCCTCAAGGGAGAGCGGGACAACCTTGGGAAATTCCTGGAGACCTTCGACCGCCGGGTTCGCAAGGGGCAGTGCTTCGAGCCTCCCTTCCTGGGAGCCAGGGAATTCGCTGCTCACTTCGGGCCTCCCCTCCCGGATCGCTCCCCCATCCCCCTCACCAAACCCCTCGGATTCATGTACCACTCCCGCCCTCGGGGAAACGCCAGGGCCCCCGCGCGCTTCTTCAACGCCAAGCTGGTCGATGGCGTGATGCGTGTCCCTCCCTTCTCCCAGGCAGAGCCCGCCCCGGAGTTCACCCCATGATCCTCCAGCGCCTCGTCGAACTCGCCCACCGGGAAAACCTCGTGGCCGACCCCGCCTTCGAGAAGGGGTCGGTCACCTTCCTGCTGGAGCTCGACGCGAAGGGAACCTTCCTCGGTCTCCAGTCCCTTCTCTCTCCAAAACCCAAGGGAAAAGGTCTGGAGAGCAGGACGATGAGCATTCCCTTCCTCGGAAAAAGGCCGGGGAACATCAAGCCCAGGTTCCTCTGCGATGAGAGTCATTACGTCCTTGGTCACGACCTGCTCAACATGAGGGCTGCAAAGGGCCTTCAGGGGAAAATGCCCATGGAGCACCAAGCATGGTGCGACCTCGTCTCGGAGGCCGAGCAGAGCACCCACGACGCTGCATTGACGGCGATCCTCCTCTTTCTGGACAACCCTCAGGAAAAGACGAAAGCCATTGAAGACCTGGAAGCTCGCTGCAAGGAACTCCAAGCAGAGAAAAATCTCCCTCCCACCATAAACCTTTCCTTCTCCTTGCAGGGCGATGGAGGGACTCCTGTCTTTCACCGACCGCAGGTTGCTGACTGGTGGCGAGCTCGTTCCGGTGGCCAGGTCAAGCAACGCGCCGGAGTCCGTTGCCTCATCGATCCGACAAAGGTGGCAGCGGAAATCTCCCAGCATCCAGCCATCAAGAAGGTGCCTGCGGGTGCAGCCTCGGGTTGTTCCCTGGTCTCCTTCAACCAGAGCGCCTTTGAGTCCTTCGGGTTCAGGAAGTACGAAAATGCTCCCATGAGCCAGGAGACGGTGGACGCCTACACGCGGGCGCTGAACCGGCTCCTGGATGACAGGTACCCCGATCCCCAAAACCCCTCGGTCTACCTGCCACGACGACGGATCAACCTGTCGCAAGACACCGCCATCGTCTACTGGGCCAGCCAGGAGGAGGAACTCCTCGACCTCTTTGCCCAGGTGGCCGAGCCCGATCCGTCCCGGGTCGAGGCGCTCCTCTCGGGGCCGCAGGTGGGCAAGGAGATCTCAATCTCGGAAGCAGAAGCAGCCCGGTTCTATGCCCTGGTGTTGAGCGGGGCCAAGGCCAGGATCATCGTCCGCGATTGGTTCGAGACCTCCGTGGCCGCCTTCGCCCGGAACATCAGGGACTACTTTGACGATATCGCCATCGTCGGTGTCCCCCGGGCCACCCTGCCTCTCTGGCGCCTCCTGGACGCCACGATTCCCGTCCTCGACGGCAAACCGGCGCGCGACCGCCTCCATCCCGCTCTCTCCGCGCGGCTCTGGCAGGATATCCTCCGCGGTCGTCCTTTCGCCCCGGTGCTGCTCCAGACCGTTGTCCTCCGGATCCGCACGGAAGGAGCCGTCCGCAGGGAGCAAGCGGCCCTGCTCCGTGCCTACTTCAACCGCCTTGCACGCCGCGCCACAACGCGCGGCTCACCCCACCATTTGCCCGAGGTATCCTACGAAATGGACGAGAACAACAAGGAACCTGCCTACCTCCTCGGTCGCGCCTTCGCCGTGCTGGAGAAGCTCCAGAAGGATGCGATCCCCGGTATCAACCAGACCATCGCAGATCGCTTCTACGGAGCGGCCTCCGCGACCCCGGCGGTTGTGTTGCCCACGCTGATCCGCAAATCGAAGGCCCACATCGCCAAGGCTTCTAGCGGTCGCTATCTCGACGGTATCCTGGTGCGGATCCTCGCCTCTCTCGACCGCTTCCCCCCCGTGCTGGGCCTGGAGGAGCAGGGGCTCTTCGCCATTGGGTACTACCACCAGCGGCAGGCCCTCTACACGAGGAAGTCCGACTCCGGATCCGCCTCCTCTCAGGAGAATCCCTCATGAACCCCCCCGACAAGGATTACTCGCTTTCCACCCTGGAGCAGACCCCTGCCCGAGTCCTCACCTTCCTC
>JANWXX010000486.1 GCA_025057345.1 Polyangiaceae bacterium
ACTCACGGGGCCGACTCTAGCAGAAGGGGGGAGGAGCGCCGGGATCAGATAGGCTTCCGCCCACCACCCTCCAGAGCAAGACAGGTTGGAAACATGGTGAAACACAAGTGAAACACGGAAGTGCTGTGGGTTGCTACAGGAACATTCATGGGGAGAGGTGAGTACACGCAGGATGAGCTGGCACGAGCGCTGCTTCCAGGGAAGAAACCATGTTCCAGATTGAACCTTTCTACGACCCCGCCACCTACACCCTCACCTACCTCGTCTACGACCCGGAAACTCGAGAAGCTCTCGTGATCGATCCGGTGCTGGACTACGACCCACTGGCATCGCAGACGAGCACCGCGTCGGCGGATAGGATCATCGCCTTCGTGCGAGGGAAGCACTTGAACCTACGCTGGGTGCTAGAAACGCATGCTCACGCCGATCACCTCTCTGCTTCCCAGTACCTGAAGAATACCCTAGGAGCGAAGGTGGCCATCGGAGAGCGAATCAAGGAGGTCCAGGCAACCTTCAAACACATCTTTGACCTACCGGACAGCTTTCCAACCGATGGCAGCCAGTTCGACCGGTTGCTCAGGGACGGTGAAGTGTTGTTGGTCGGCCCCTTCCGTGTGGAAGTGATCGCTACACCCGGTCATACTCCTGCCTGCGTCACCTACAAGATCGAGGACGCCATCTTCACTGGAGATGCACTCTTCCTAGAGGATTACGGCACTGGGCGCTGCGACTTCCCCCGAGGTAGCGCAGCTGACCTCTACACTTCGATCCATGAGCGGCTCTACGCTCTCCCAGACAACACTCGTGTCTTTGTCGGCCATGATTACCAACCAGGTGGCCGCCCCATGAGATACGAAACCACGCTGGGGATAGAAAAGCGCCATAACGTCCAGCTCACGATGGAAACCACCCGGGAGCAATTCATAGAATTCCGAACCAAGCGCGATGCTACGCTGCAGCAGCCCCGGCTGCTCTTTCCCAGTATCCAAGTGAATGTGGATGGGGGAAGACTCCCAGAACCCCATGCGAACGGCATCCGTTACCTTCAGACCCCCCTCAACCTCCAACAACCCACCCGCAACGATGGTTCCCCTCTGAAGGAGGGAATCCTCGGGTAAAAACCAGCTAGAAGGCCCTGGTAGGCAATAGTCAGGGATGAGGAGCTGTGGCAGTGGCAGAGGGCAACGGAGGAAAGGCGAAGGAAGCAGGTGTCTGCACTGCAGAAGCTACAGACGAGGGATCTTCCAAAGGAGCGGGAGGAGCAGACGAGGCGGTAGAACGAGGAGACAGAGGCCGCTCAAGAGGGGTCAACCCCGCTTCAAAGCGCATCCCAGCCTGGGTGAGGTAGCGAAGCAAATCTCCCTCAGCCTTCTTCGCGAGCGGGTGATTCACGTCCTGGTAGCAAGCAAAGCGGGCCTTCAGAAAATTCTCCTCCCAGGGGATAAAAGGTTCCCAGGGCCTAAGGTGCTCGATACAGAGCGATTTATCCGGTTGCCTGAGGGAGAGCTGGAAAGCAACCTCCAGGCGAACCTTCTCAATGGCATGCACCGCAAAGGATTGTGACAATGCATCAAGGAGCCGGAGTCCTCGCTTCGGATCAAGAGACCCAAGCTGGCCGATCGTTTGCAGACTACGATCGGCCAACGATGCATATACCCATGGATCTTTCCGGTAGCGCAGCAGGGCTTCCTCGAAAAGGTCCGTCGCTTCATCATAACGCTTTTGGCGGTAACGGAGATGACCCCGGATCATCAGGGCTTCCAAAGGGAGCGCTAGGGCAAGTTTCTCGGTGAGGCTCCAAGCGTTTTCGTTCCCGACTTCTGCCAAAGAATGGCCGAGGATCATCAACTCCGTCAACTCATTGGTCTCTCTCGCTCCAACGCTCTGTCGCCCCCATGTGGAAACCACCTTGGCGAACCGCCCTTGGATGTACGCCTGCATTGCAGTAAGCCGGTGGGCTTGGTCCAGGGAGTACTCAGGAGAAGGGGGTGGGATACGGTTCTTCTGGAACAAACGAGTGAACCTCCGGTTCTCCACCACACTCCAGTCCACCTCACCGACCATAGCAGGACGATGCTCGCCGCGACGACGGGCGAGATCCGCAAGCGCGTCGATCGAGAAGAGATTCTGCTTCCCTACTGCACGAGCAAAGCCAAATTCGACGGGGGATAGGTCATCCACATTGAGAAACTCTCCCTCCTCCCGGGCAACAACAGAGGCAAGCTCATGGTTAGCGACAAAATGAGCGAGGACTCCTTCCAAATCGTTGACGCGCCAGGCATAAGCCAGGGCAGAGCGAAGCGGCTCTTGCTGGATCGCTTGGCGGATTCTAGACGCATCCAGAGGTTGTGGGCGGTGCGTGGCCACCAGGAGGAGATCGCTGGCATCCATGACCCAAGTTTCCACATGGGGAAAAACAGAATGCAGTGTGGCGTAGATGGTCCGGAGCGTCTGCGCGGAGATCTCATAGCCCTGGACCCATTGGAGCAAAAGCCCTCCCTCCGAGAGGCGTGCATTGGCAGCTTGGTAGAACTCCTTGGTGTAGAGGCTGGCAATACCAGCTCGGTAAGGATTGGAAGGCTCGGAGACAATCAGATCGTAGCGGCGTGCCGTAGTCTGAAGTACCTCCCGAGCATCCGCCAAGTAGAGGTGAACTTTCGGGTTATCGAGAACGTTCTGGTTGATGACTGCACAGCGACGAGCCACCTCTCGGATAGCGGGCTCAATCTCCACGATATCCACCCGCTCCATCGAAGGTACAGCACCAAGCCAGCCCCCCGAACTCCCGGTACCCAGGCCAATCACCAGCGCCGATCTCGCCTCCGGCTTGAGCACCACTCCCAGGAGCCCAAGCATGATCTGGGTACCCGCGTCGGATAGCGCATTCCCATCGCTCTTACCGTTGACCAGAAAGCTGTACGAGTGGCCAACACGAATACCCACGCTGGACTCAATACCGTCCGTCTCCCAGAGAAGCTCCTGATTGACCTCGTTACGCGCTCGATCAATGTCGTTATCGTTCTCAAGCTGTCCGGTGAACCGCCCGGCACCGATCCCAGCGTGACGCCACAGGGCAGTAGGCCCTTGGGCACCCTGGAGGACAAGTATCCCCAAGAGCGCTACCCCAGGAGCTAGCAGCGAGCTTCGCTTCCCTGTCCGAAGCGCCAAAACAAGGGTGGCCCCCCCCAAGACCGCTAGCAATACCGCCATCAGCCTCCAGCACCCTCGAACCCCCAGCAACGGCAGCAAACCGAACCCCCCCGCCAAAGAACCTAGGATGGCACCACCGGTGTTCCAGGCATAGGTCCAACCGATCTGGCGACCTACCTCCTGCTTTCCTTGACCGAGCAGGGCAATCAGCATGGGAAACTGCACGCCAGAAACGAATGCCGCCGGCAACACCACCAAACCGGTCACCAGGCTCCAGCAGAAAAGGTAACCGGAGAATCCTAGTTTGCCGACCTCCCTTAGGGTCAGTGCCAGCAAAGCTACACGATCTCCAAGAGCATAAGGGAGGATGATCAGCAACCCTTCCAACAAGCAGGTCAGCGCGAAGCTCCCCAAGGTCGGTGGCGTCCTCCGGCCGAGGAAGGCATAGGCGAGGCCCCCCAACCCTATCCCTAGCAAAGCTACCG
>JANWXX010000487.1 GCA_025057345.1 Polyangiaceae bacterium
GAAAAGCTGGGCTCCTGATCCCCCCCACGCTGGATGATGTAATCGAGGATGCCTTCGTCAAGAATCCCATGGGGCGCATCTCCTCCGTGGGCGAGCTAGCCAGCCGGATCGGCAAGGCGTTTGGTCTCCAGGGAGACTTCCGGCAGTGGTCGAGCACCCCCGTGGATCAGCTCGAAGCCCAGATCGCAGCCGCCCTCCCTGCCCTCATGACCCAAGGCTCGGTTCCTTCGGCCGGGGTCATTTCTGATCCTTTTGGATCCCCTGCGATGACGATGCAGAGCGCACGTTCCGCACTGGATGATGCCTTCCGCCAGGGGACACCTCCGGTGGAGGTACTCGACACGCTACCTCTCAAAAAGGGTCCTCCGGTAGCCTTGCTGGTAGGGATCGGCGCGTTCTTTCTTCTAATCGGGGCGGTCGCTGCCTTTTTGCTGAAGTATTGAGATACATCCTGGTGACGTTGGCAGCCTCACCGTAGGCATGATACTCCCTTGGATCATGACGTGTTCATCCCGAAACGTACGGCTCGGCGTGGGGTTGGTCGGTCTGGGTCTAGCCCTTGGTGGGTGCAACCCAAGCGAGGCAGCGCAGAACCGAACCACAACCTCGGGCGCTGCCGCAGGGGCGCTAAGTGCCCGGGTGGAAACCGAGACTTACGTAGCGTACTTGCGACCTGTGGGAGACTACAAGAAGGATGTGGAGGGGGTCGTCGAGGTGGTGCTAGAAACCAAGGGTGAGTTCCACACCAACGAGCAATATCCTTACAAATTCACCCCGAAGGAGAGCGATGGGGTGAAGTTCAGCAAGGAGAAGTTCGGGCGAGAAGATGGCACGTTCGAGGCAAGCAAGGCAGTGATCAAGGTGGCCTTCACGCCATGGAAGAGCGGGCAGGTGAGTGTAGGCGGTAAGTTTGCCCTGAGCGTCTGCTCGGACAAGAACTGCCTCATGGACAAGAAAGACCTAGCGCTTGACGTCATGGTCAAGTGATGACGGCGACGGAGAGGCTCACTCGGGCTCGCGAGCATCTGAACACACTCACCAACCATATCCTCGAGCGCTACCGCCATGGTCGACGGGTGCTCTCTTTCGAGGAGTACCTCGACTTGTTCGCTTCCGATCCGGTGCGTCATGGTCGGGATGCCTCCCGCTACCTGCGGGACGTCTTCGATTACTACGGCTCCGAAGTGATCCAGAAGCCCTGGGGTCAAGAGCGACGCTTCCGGCTCTTCGATCTCCCGTGGGAGGTAGGTAGTCCAAGGCGTGAAGCGTTGGTAGGACAGGAGCGCGTACAGCAAGAGATTTACCGTTCCCTTTGCAACTTTGCTCGGGAAGGGCGGGCCAACCGGCTGATCCTGCTTCATGGCCCGAACGGCTCGGCCAAGAGCACCGTAGCTGCTTGCCTCGTACGAGCTTTGGAGCACTACTCGACCCTAGATGAAGGGGCGCTCTACCGATTCCACTGGGTTTTTCCCAGTCAGAAAACCATCCGGGGGAGCATCGGTTTTGGGGGTGAGGGTGAGCGCAAGACGGCGCATATCCAGAGCTATGCTCACCTGGACGAAACCCAAATCGATGCGCGTCTGCAGATCGAGATTCGAGATCACCCCCTTTTCCTGCTGCCAGCCTCAGAGCGGCGTGAATTGATCCGGGAGTTGTGGGCCGATGCGGGAGCTCAGGAGGCCCCACCGGAGTGGTTGGTCAAGGGGCACCTGAATAAGAAAAACCAGCAGGTCTTTGAGGCGCTGCTGGCCACCTACAAGGGGGATCTCAAGGAAGTTCTGCGCCACGTGCAGGTGGAGCGTTACTTCCTCTCCCATCGCTACCGAGTGGGAGCAGTCACCATCGGCCCGCAGATGTCTGTGGATGCAGGGGAGTCACAGATTACTGCAGATCGCTCCCTGGCAGCCCTCCCCACGGCCCTTCAGGCAACCACGCTATTTGAAGCTCGCGGCGAGCTGATTGATGCCCAAGGAGGGCTGCTGGAGTTTAGTGACCTGCTGAAGCGACCCATCGACGCGTTCAAATACCTCCAGCTTTCCATCGAAACCGGAGAGGTTGCCCTCAATCAGCAGAATGTCCAGCTCAACTGCGTGATGATCGGAAGTGCTAATGAGGTCCACCTCGACGCCTTCCGGGAGCACCACGAGTTCCCCAGCTTCCGGGGTCGCTTCGAGCTGATTCGAACTCCGTACCTTCTTTCCTACCTGGAGGAGCAGCAGATCTACGATAACCAGATCCTGCCTCAAATCACCCGCCCCATCGCCCCCCACGCGACCCGCGTGGCAGCCATGTTCGCGGTGCTCACCCGCATGCGAAAGCCCACTGCCGAGCACTTCAAGGGCCCCCTGGGCCCCCTCGTGGCCCAGCTCTCTGCCTTCGAGAAAATGGAGCTGTTCGCTACGGGAGCCGTCCCTGAACGCCTGGATGCCGAAGCAGCCAAGCTGCTCCGGGCCCACATCGCAGACCTCTACCATGAGAGCGATACCCTCTCGGTCTACGAAGGCCGGATCGGAGCCAGCCCGCGGGAGATGCGCCATGTGCTGCTCAATGCAGCCCAAAATCCTCAGTTTGAGTACCTCTCCCCTCTGGCGGTCCTGGATGAGATCGAGCTGCTGTGCTCCCGCAAGAGTGAGTTTGCCTGGCTCCAGGAGAAACCCCTCCCAGGAGGCTACCACGACGTCCGAGGCATGCTGGAGAGCATCCGTCATCGCCTCTATGACACCTGGGAGGAGGAATTCCGAATCTCTACCGGGCTCGTCGATGAGGCAGCCTACGACGATCTGTTCGAACGTTACTTTTCCCATGTAAGCGCATGGATCAAGGGCGAGAAGCTGCGCAACCGGATCACGGGCGACTATGAGAACCCAGACGCCCACTTGATGAAGAGCGTAGAAAAGCTCCTTGGCGTCGCCTCCAATCCCGAGGATTTCCGCCGCGGGCTCATCTCGGGTATCGCAGCCTGGGCAATCGAGCACCCCGGCCAGAAAGTTGACCCTGCCCACGTGTTCCCCCAGCACGTCCGGAAGATGCGCGCCACGATCTTCGCAGAACGTCGTCAGGCAGTCGCTGCACTCTGCCGTGATGTTGTGCGCATGCTCCGCGATGGTCCCTCCGCTGGTATCGACGAAACCCGTCAGGAGAAAATCCGCGCCATGCTCGGGCGCCTTCGCGAGCGCTTCGGCTACGACGAAACCATGGCCCGGGATGCAGCCTCCGCCCTGGTCCGCTGGCGCTTCGCCGACCTCGTGGTCTGATGTCACCTCGGGTGCTCGGGAGCACCTCACTACTGGCTCTTGGCCTCAATGGCGTCATCGGCGTCGGGATCTTCTTCCTCCCAGCGACCCTCGCCGCTCGCGCCCCAGGCTCTCTTGGCTTCCTCGTCCTTGGCGCGGTTGCCTTGGCTCTCCTTCCGGTAGCATTCACCTTCGCAGAACTCGGCCGCCGCTTCCCGGAAGATGGAGGCCCCATACTCTACGCTCGCGCTGCTTTCGGTGATGATGCTGCCTTCTTGGTAGGCTGGATTTCCTACCTTAGCGCTACTGCTAGCACAGCCGCAGTCATCTCCGGTTTCTGCCGCTACTCCCTAGCCACCTGGATGAATTTGGGCAGCTTTG
>JANWXX010000488.1 GCA_025057345.1 Polyangiaceae bacterium
CAGGTGAAGCACCATGGACGCCCCTGGTCCATTCGGGTAACGCTGCCGCCTCTCGGGGCACTGTTCTTCAAGGGCATAGTTGTCCCCCCTGAAGAACTACCGCCACGCCCTTCCACGGAGCTCGAGCTTACCGAGGAGCTAACGGAAAACGCCTGGCCCGACACCCCTGCCAAGCACCCGCGCCATCTGCCAACTGTGCTACCGCCTCCTGCAGGCAGCCACATGGAGTGATCCCGCGCTTTAAGGAATCTTCCAGGATGTCTGAACCTCCAACCATGTCGGAGCCTCAGCACAAGCGAGAGAGAACCCCTCCGCAAGAAGGGCACCCTCCCGGTAGTTCTCCTCTTCGGGAAGAGTGGTCCAGGCTGTTCCGTTGTGCTCGCTGGTGGCAAGACGCGCGTATGATTTCCCATCCTTCGACGGCAGCCAGAAGAATGGGTCCCTCGCTCCATGGCGACGAGCAAGCTCCAGGGTGCGAGGAAGGGAGGAGCGCTCTCCTACTCGTGTTATCCAGATAGTAGCCCGAGTGCCTCGCGTACCTGGCCAACGGGACGATGTTCCAACTGGGTGGAAGGGTGTTGGCAGGGGTCCGCTGCCTTGCTCATGGCGGAGCGCCACACCGAGCAGAACCCGCTCATCGTCGGGAACACAGGCAAGGATAAGGCGATCCAGGCGTTTGAGGAGGTGGGGCCCGCTCCAGACAAACGTGCGAATCCTTGCCATGTCTGGGAATGCTACCTGATTGTCACAGCTTTTTGACCAGCTCCTACGGACAAGAGGAAAATCTTAGAAATGAGCCGCTACCTCTGCATCCATGGGCATTTCTATCAGCCCCCCCGAGAAAACCCCTGGCTGGAAGAGATCGAGCAGCAGGACTCGGCCTACCCTTACCACGACTGGAATGAGCGGATCAGTGCCGAGTGCTACGCGCCCAACGCAGCAGCCCGATTGCTGGATGGGGAGCAGCGCATTGTCCGTATCGTCAACAACTACGAGCGGATTAGCTTCAACTTCGGCCCCACGCTTCTTTCCTGGATGGCTACTCACGATCAGGATACCTACCAAGCGATCCTAGAGGCTGACGAAGCCAGTCGGCTCCGGTTTGGGGGCCACGGCTCTGCAATAGCGCAGGTTTACAACCATATGATACTACCTCTAGCCTCCCCTCGGGACAAGCGTACGCAAGTCCGCTGGGGCATCGCAGATTTTCGTCGCCGTTTTCGCCGGGAACCGGAGGGGATGTGGCTAGCAGAAACTGCTGCGGACCTCCCGAGCCTGGAGGCCCTGGCCGCCGAGGGGATCCTCTTCACCATCCTAGCTCCACGGCAATGCAAGGCCATCCGGAAGCTGGGCGAGGCCGCCTGGGTCGACGTGAGCGGGGGGCGCGTCGATCCCTCTCGCCCTTACCGCATCATGCTCCCGTCGGGCCGCTCCATCACTGTCTTCTTTTACGACGGTCCGGTATCCCAGGGGGTTGCTTTTGAGGGGTTGCTCCACCGAGGGGAGAACTTTGCCTACCGACTCCTCAACGCCTTCTCCGACGAGCGTCAAGGGCCTCAGCTTGCGCATATCGCCACCGATGGAGAAACCTACGGGCACCACCACCGGGGCGGCGAGATGGCCCTGGCCTATGCCCTAGCCTACCTAGAGGAAAAGAAACTGGCGGAACTCACCAACTACGGGTACCACCTAGAGCGCTTTCCTCCTAGCTTTGAGGCCCAGATTTTCGAACCCTCGTCCTGGAGCTGTGCTCACGGTGTCGAGCGCTGGCGCTCCGACTGTGGCTGTCGTACCGGGGGCCTCCCTGGCTGGACACAAGCCTGGCGCGGCCCGCTGCGTGAGGCCCTCGACTGGCTTCGGGATGAGCTAGCCCGGCGCTTCGAGGAACGAGGAGCTCGCCTGCTGTGCGACCCCTGGGCTGCGCGGGACGACTACGTGGAGGTTCTTCTCGACCGAAGCCCTGCCACCCTTGACGCCTTCCTCGCTCGCCACCGAACTCGCCCGTTGCAGCCCGCCGAGCGCGTCGCCTGCCTCAAGCTCCTGGAGATCCAGCGGTGCGCCCTGCTGATGTACACCAGTTGCGGATGGTTTTTCGACGAGCTTTCCGGCATTGAGCCCGTGCAGATCCTCCAGTATGCCGGTCGCGCTGTGCAGCTCTGCGAGGAGGTTTCCGGTGACGACCTGGAGCCAGATCTGCTGAGGCTTCTTGAGCGAGCACGAAGCAACATTCCAGAGCACCGTGATGGCCGAAATATCTACGAAAAGATGGTGCGCCCTGCCCAGGTCACCCTGGGGAAAGTAGCTGCCCATTATGCAATGACCTCCCTCTTCGAGCACTTCACCGAGACATCCCGAGTCTACGCCTATGAAGTCCACCGCAAAGCCCAGCACCGCCTGGAAGCAGGTAGTGCCACCGTCGTCCTGGGGGAGGTCGAGGTCCACGCTTGTCTCACCGGCGAACGCGCTAGCTTCTCCTATGGAGTGATCCATGTCGGAGATCACAACCCTCGCTGCGGTGTGGCCGAGCAGGTAGGAAATCACGATGCGTTGGCCAACAGTCTGGAGCGCCATGCCGCCGCTGCTGACCTTCCCGCCATCTTCCGAGATCTAGACCGGAACTTTGGCGCCCTCGGCTACTCCCTCCAGGACCTCTTCCGTGATGAGCAGCGTCGCCTGCTCGCTATGCTCCTCGGCCCTACCATTAACCAGACAGAGCGCATCTTCCTCGATAGCTATGAGCGTCACCGACCCCTGCTCCGATTCCTCGGCGAGCGGAAGCTCCCCCTCCCTGTCCCCTTCCAGGCCCTTGCCACCGTGGCTCTTAACGCCCACCTTCGGGAGGTTCTCTCCCGCCCTGACCTAGACGAGCACCGGCTCCGCGCCTTGCTCGCCGAAGCCCGTTGCACCGGCGCTACCTTGGACATTCCGACCCTAGAGCGCGCCGCGCGGGAGGCCCTCCACCGGCAGGTCGAGCAGCTCCAGCAGCAGCCTAGCGACCTCTCTGCTCTGGAACGCCTCGAAGCTGTCGCAAGGGCGGCTCGGGGGCTCCCCTTCCCAGTGAACCTCCGAGTCGCCCAAGACGCGGTCCATGAACTGGCAGAACAACACCTCCCTGGATACCGCAGCCGGCTCGACGAACCGGCCTCCCTTGCCTGGCTTCGGAGTTTCGAAGGCCTCGCAGATGCCCTCGGAGTCCGGGTGTAGCTTGCGAAAACTTGGCCCACACCAGCTTCCCCATGCATGGCTCGTAGCTACGTCATGACCCAACCTGCCTCCTCCATCTGCCCTCTCTGCGGCCTTGCCAACTGCCCCTCCCTCCTGAAGAACGGTATGCCCTGTGGCCCCCCTGTCGAGCGTCGTTCCGGCCCCCAGGATCGCCGCTCCGCCGAGCGCCGCTTCTTCCCTAGACCCGAGGGTCGCCGGCACAACCTGGGTCGCCGTGCCTACGACCCGCGCGGCTGATCAACCCCATCCAACCAGTCGTACAGCCCCCCAGACCCCCAACCCAAGCAGCGCCAACCCCAGCCCCCGCAGCAGCCGCCCCCTCCACGCCACCAGCCGTGCCCGATGCCGCTGTGCCAACCAGGAAAGGGTAACAAACCATCCGATCACA
>JANWXX010000489.1 GCA_025057345.1 Polyangiaceae bacterium
TCAGTTTATCGTATACATTTCCGGTACACTTGGCATCGTCACCCTGGAGGCAAGCCAAACAGTCAGCGTCCTTGAGACAGCCATCCATTTCCGGACAGCAGTTCTTCTCACCGCACTGACCGCATTTGCTCTCGTTGTAGACATCTGCACAAGTGAGGGGAGCACCACCGAAGCCGCCGGAACCTGCACTGGAACCGCCACTCCCGGCGGAGGAGCCCCCTGAGCCAGCGCTGCTCCCTCCGCTCCCGGAGGAGGAACCTCCGACTCCGGCTGTGCTCCCGCCGCTTCCGGCGTTCCCACCTCCGCTCCCCGCGGCTCCGCTGGAGCCTCCTTGCCCGCCGCCGAAGAGTGCGCACTCGCTAGCACATGCGCTGGCCCCGCAAGTATCCTCCTTGCACCCGCACGCCACCACCTCCTGTAGCTTCGAGTTCTTCAGGCACTCCTCGGTGGCGGGGTTGTCCGCGCAGGCCAAGCAGGCTTCGTCCTGCGCACAGGCATCAAAGGCCGGAGCACAAGGCTCTTGCGCCAGGCAGCCGAGGCACTCGGGGCTGATGCCCCCCCCACCGGAACCTCCTGAGCCTGCATCGGTACCGCCGCTGCCGGCCTCGGAACCTCCTGAGCCTGCATCGGTACCGCCGCTGCCGGCCTTGGAACCTCCTGAGCCTGCATCGGTACCGCCGCTGCCGGCATCCGAGCCCCCCGAACCTGCGTCACTGCCACCGCTGCCCGCTGCTGTACCGCCACTCCCGGCATTGGAGCCCCCGGAACCAGCCGACGTACCGCCCGAACCCGAGGAGGAACCACCGTTTCCTGCACCACTGCTGCCAGCAGCAGCACCAGCAGCGCCAGCATTGGGACCTAGACCCCCTGAGGAAGTGGATTCAGAACCACATCCAACGAGGGGGGTAGCAGCAAGCAATCCAGCAAGGAGGAGGGAACATCGAAGGGTGTGGTTCATGGTCTGTCTTCTTCGGCGAAGGTTTTCCTGTTGAATGTACCAGCTTAGCAAAGATTCTTTTCTAAATGGGCCAAGCAGGAGTTGGGAGGTGAGATTGTCAGGGGCCGGGGAAGCAAGGGGGAGCGCAAGAGGTGAGGAAGGACATGGTGTCTCCCAAGGGGTATCCAAGAGGAGGCAGACCTTTACGGGGGGCGGGACAGCTAGATCCCCGGAAAGGATATGCTGGCGAAGGGGATGGATCGTGGTAGAGGTCCGGCTCTAGTGTCTGAGTAATCTCCCATGGCAAAATTTTTGTTGGACCTCCAAGATCTCGATGCTGCCGGCAAGCACCTCCGAGAAGCCATCCCTCCGACCTGGCTGCGAGGGGCGCTGGAGGGGTGCGGCATTGCACCCGCGGGGGAGGAAGGGCTGGTGGACGTACATTACTCCCGTTCTGGGACGGACCTCATCCTCCGCGGCAAAGTGAAGGCAACGGTGGAGGTTTCCTGTGCTCGGTGTACTGTTCCGGTACATGTGCTTCTGGAGGCGGAGCTCTCCCTGATGCTGGTGCCCGCCAGCGATCCACGGGGGGACTTCGCCCGAGGTCGCCGAGGGGGGTCGAAGGGAGGGGAGTACGAGTTCAGTGGGGCTGAGGCAGACATGGACGTCTACGAGGGAGACGAAGTCGCACTGGATCCGTTCGTGCGCGAAGCGTTGCTGCTGGAGGTTCCTCCTTTTCCCTTGTGCAGCGAGGACTGTCGAGGTATAGCCCCGCCCCCCCAGGAGGAGCGCTCCAAGATCGAGGTGGATCCCAGACTCGCGCCCCTCCTCAAGCTGAAGAAGCAGGGGAACTGAACCTCCCACATGGAGCGACTGCTGTGGCCGTCCCGAAGCGTAGAACAACCCGTTCCAAGCGTGATATGCGCCGCGCCAACCACGATAAGGTGGTGGCCCCTAACCTGATCCCCTGCCCCAACTGCAACGCTCCGATCTTGCCTCACCGGGTTTGCCCCGAGTGCGGTTTTTACAAGGGCAAACCCACCCAAAAGGAGAGCTGAGATCAGTTCAGCGTAGGGGAATCTCCAAGAGTGAACCCTCTTGTTCTCGTGCCCCTACTACCCACACCGGGTAAGCGCCATCCCCTCCACTCACCTCGATCACAACCCCGAGTGGTGCGCTTGCCTTCGGGAAGAAAGCCCAAGGGCGTCCTTCCATCGCCCGGAGCACAGCCCAAGCTGGCCCCTGAGGTTCCAGGGAAAAGCGTCCCTCGCTTTGTACTTGCCGCAAAGCCCCCCGGATGCGCCTAGCATCATCGGGGAGTGGAGCGCGGTCTATGCAAGAGAGGGTGGGCAGCAGGCGAATCCAACGTTCGGTGCTCATGCTTGGGAGAGACTCTAGCCGCGTCAACCCGTCGGAGGTGGCTTCAGCGCAGGAGAGCACCCGAACCGCGGAGGCAAGATGCTCGCGGAGCGAGCGTTCTCCCCCAAGGAGCAGCATCCCGGTGTCGATGCCCACGCGACCGAGAAGACGACGCTCGCCAACCACGTGACCGGCGCGGAGCTGGACGCAGAGTACGGTATCCCCACCGCGCAGGATTCGGAGGGAAAGTTCTCTCAACGTGGGAGTGCGGAGCGGCTCTTCGAAGGGGCCACCCAGCACCGAAGGATCGACCACCACAAGGCGATCTCCGCGAGGGATCGGGAGCACCCCCGCCTCTTCCCAGAGGGCACCGGGGGTGGAGGTGATGATCTGTTCGCAAGTACGTTCCACAGGGATGGGTCGAGGCATTAGCGGAGCAGGAGGCTCAGCGCGAAATGGTTCCTGCTCGCAACCGAGGAGCCCCACCCAGAGCAGAAAGGACCAGCGCATCGAGGGATAGGGTGGCACGGGCTTCTTGAGGAGCGAAGCTCGTGAGGATTCTGAGGTCATACCGATTCTCCCTGGAGATGGCTAGGGTAGGGTGCCATGGCAGGCTCTCGCCGGACGCTCCGGCTCGCTGTCGCACTCTACCTGATGCTTACTGCGGTCTACTTCGCTTGCGCGGCGCCGGAGCGAATCTGGCAGCATACCCCCTATAACCATTTCGCTCACCAAGCTCGTTCCTGGCTCGACGGGCGTCTGGAGCTTGGATACCCCCCTCCTCTCTACGCTCACGGCAACGATTTCGCTCGCTTCGAGGGCCGATGGTACGTGGTATTTCCCTCCTTTCCCGCGGTGCTTTTGCTCCCAGCGGTAGCTTTGGCGGGTCGTGTCGAGGAGGTACGCGATGGGCAAATCTTCCTGTGGCTTGCAGGGGCAGGACCTACCTTCTTCTTCCTTGCCTTGGAGCGGCTTCGTGAGCTAGGCCGAAGCCCTCACGGCGAAGGAACCCACCTGGCGTTGGCTGCGCTTTTGGGACTTGGCACTGTCTACTGGTTTTGCGCCGAGCAAGGTACGGTCTGGTTTGCAGCCCATGTGGTTGGGGTTGCCCTAGCGGCGCTCTACCTCCGTTGGTCGCTGAAGGGTGCACATCCGCTGCTGGCAGGAATTGCCCTTGGTCTGGGCTACTGGACTCGTGCCTCCTTGTTGTTTGCGGCACCACTCTTCTTGATGGAAGCAACAGCGGTCTCGCTTCAGCGAGGAACCCCTGGTCAGGTCGCACGAGATCTTGGAAGGAG
>JANWXX010000048.1 GCA_025057345.1 Polyangiaceae bacterium
GCGCCCCCGGTGGCAGCGACGGGCGGTCGCGCGGGCGAGGCCGGCAGTGGGGGAAGCGAGGCTGGAGTAGGAGGAAGCGAGGCCGGTCATGGGGGATCGACTGCAGGTTTTGGCGGTAGCGAAGTCGGAGGCAGCGGGGGCAGCTCGGATGCGGGTCAGGGGGGAACAGGCGGCAGCGGCCAGGACGGAAACGGCAAGGGGCCTAAGTATCCCGACTGCGTCTGCCGTGCCGATGTGGACAATTTCTGCCTTTATCCCAAGGATACGCCAGGCTGTCCGATGCTCCAGGGGGGTTACTGTGATCCGTCTACAGGGGTGATTCAGTGGGAGCTTGGGTACTTTGAGTTCCAGGGTGCCTGCGGGAAGTGTGGCAATGGGGTCTGTGAGGTGCATGAGAGCTGCACGGTATGCTCCAAGGACTGTGGAGGGTGCGGCGGATCTTGCGGTAACGGGGTATGCGATCCAGGGGAGTCCACCGGGAACTGCCTGAAGGACTGCCCTGCACCGCCGTTGCAGGAGCCGGATCGGCTTCTGGGGATCCACTTCTGGGATGGAGATGTCCCGAAGGTGTTGGGGACGGGGCTCTACTACGACGTGGAAGCTTTCGACTCCCAGGTGCCTCCTGACACGGTGGTCGCCTGGCTCAAGGAGCGGGAGGCCAGCGGTGCTCGAGGGATCATCCGGGTAGATTACAAATGGGGCTACTCAGTGCCGAAGAACGATGGAGAACAAGCGGAATACAATGGTCGGCTGGTGGCCATTGCCAAAGCTATCGCTGCGGCAGGGCTTAAGACCCACCACTTCATTGTGGGCAATGAAACCAACCTCCCTGAGGAGGGGGGGGCCACTCCTCAGCAGGCAGGGCAGGCCTTCGCCTCAGCAAAGCTCGCCATCGACACAGCAGGGCCTTACCCGTATCCAATGATCGTAATGCCTTCGGCGCCATCCACCGCTGCCCAGTTTGGTGGAGGAGATGGCAGCTACCTGCGGGATGAGTTGATGGCCGCTGTGCAGGCCGGCGTGAAGCCACAGGCCATCGCCATCCACGCCTATGAAAACCCGGACAGCAATGGTTCTGCAGACCTTTTTATGGCCACCGTCAACTACCAGGCAAAGGCGATTCTGGATGCAGGGCTGGCCGGTGTTCCCCTGTTCATTACCGAGTACAACATGGCCATGCTCGACAGCTCTTGGCATGCCAAGGGAGCCGCCTTCATCAGCAACTCAGCCAAGCGTCTGGATGCCTGGAACAAGGGCGGCGAGGGCAACCCCTCCCCCGGAAAGCTCTTCGTGGTTTCCACCTGCTACTTCATTTGGCCTGACGATCCCCTCTGGCCTCTGCACTCGCTCCAGAAGCATCCCCCGCTCCGGGATGCCTTCTACGCCGCTTGGGGCCTCTATCCCTCCGGCAAGGCCTTCTGAATCACTTGCCTCCGCCGGGGGTGAAGTTGAAAGGATACGGAATCGTCGTCTCCTTGCCCTCCGCATTGGGAGAGAACTGGAGGGCCTTCGCCACGGTGAAGACGCAGTCGTCCATCCCCTGATCGTGGATGTCAGAGGCCTCCTTCTTCGGAAACACTTGCTTGATGGATCCGTCGGTCTTGAGCACAATCTCCACAAGGTAATTCCCCTTGAGGGAAGGGTTCTGCTGGCGGGCCACGTCGTAGCAACACCGGAATTTCTCCCGATGTTTCTGGAAGATCGCCACAATCTCCTCGTGGCGTGCCTTCCCCACGGAGGGAGGGCCCGGCGGCGCTACCGCCTCCCCTACGGTCGGACAGTCCGCTGCAGTCCGGGCTCCCTTCCCTAGGGTTTCCCCGCCGCGAGGCGGGGCTCCCCGATGAGCGCTAGGCGCAGTGTCGTAGGTGGCGATTTCCCCGCTGCGAGGCGGGGCTCCGTCTGCCTTGCTCTCTGCGGGGGCAGAGGACGACGGGGAAGAAACTGGTGCAGAAGGGGGTGTAGCGCCAGAACAGCCAAGGAAGGTACAAGCTGCGGTAACCACGGGGACTTTCCATAGAAATCGTCGCATGATTTCCACCGGTTAGCACATAAGGGCCCAATAAGGGGCCCAGAGCGTTGGGGCTTTCAGGGGGAAGATGGCGGCGAGGAGGGTTCCTCCGGGGGAGCCTCACCGATCCGTTCACCGGCGATGCGGTGGAGGAAGATCACCGGGCGGCCTGCCTCTCGGGAGTAGTCGAAGTCGACCTCACCCTCCAAGTACCAATCGTTGAAGTCTTGGTCGTCGCAGATGACTTGCCGGATGTGCCAGACAGGGCGCTCTGGATCTGCCTCCAGGATGGTGTTGGCCGGGGAACTTGCGGTGGGATCAAGACGGATACTCTGCCGCTCGGTATAGAAGCCAGCCATGGCTTGCTCGATGCGCTCCGGTGTCCAGGGATCGGGCCCCTCCGCTATCAGCTCGCAGACCTCGGTGTAGTTGCGGAAGGCAAGAGCTCGCAAGATATGGAAAAGGGTGTTGCGGAGCAGTACCAGGAAGGCTCGAGTATCTTTGGTGATGTCTGGGGCCTCGGGAGCCTCGCGGAGCTCCGGGTGGAGGGCGGCGGCCGTGTAGTAGTCCGGGTTGCGGAGTCGCTCCCACTCGTCCAGCAGGCTGGAGTCGGTACCGCGAACAATGGCGCTCAAGTAGAGGATGATATCGTCCAGTTCGTGGGTACGGAGCCCCACTGGGATGGTCTGCAGTAGCACTTTGTAGACGTCGGTGAGGTAGCGCAGCAGAAGCCCCTCGGAGCGTTGGAGTTCGTAATCCTTGATATAGCCGCTGAACGAGTAGAACTGCTCGTGCATCTCCCGAGCGATGGACTTAGGGTGAATGTTCTCCTGAGCGACCCAGGGGTGCTGCCGAGCGAATTCGTTGAAGGTCGCGTAGATTAGCTCGGCATTGGGCTTGGGGTAGTCGATCTTCTCCAGCTCAGCGATGCGGTCTTCGTAGTCGACTCCAGCAGCCTTAAGCTCCAAGAGTTTCTCTCGCTTGAGCCGATCGACCTGTTTCATTAGGATCGCCTCCGGATTTTCAAGGATGGCTTCGACCAGGGAGAGCACATCGACAGCATAAGTGGGGCTGCTCTGGTCCATGCGGGCGACCACTTCCACGAGGAAGAGGGAGAGGGTCTGGTTCAGAGAAAAGTCTTTCTGGAGATCTGCGTTAACCCGGACGGGACCCCCCTCCGATCTCGGTAGCATCTCGACGATCTTCGCCTCTACCAGGGAGCGGAACAGCATCAACGCCTGCTTCTTCAGAAGGCGCTTGTTCGCAGGGGGCTCGTGACACCTCTTGATGAGCTGTTTGGTAGCTTGGCAGCCCCGGGGGCGGCTCAGGGTGTTCAAGAGCATCCCGTGGGAAATTTGGAAGCGGGAGATGAGAGGTTCCGGTGGAGCTGTGGTGAGCCGTTGGAAGGTCGAGCGATCCCAGTGAGCATAGCCTCGCTCGGGCGGCTTCTTCTTCACCAACTTCTTCTTCTTCGTGGGGTCTAGGGCGATCTTCTGTTCGATACGGATGTTCTCGATGACGTGCTCAGGGGCCTGCACGACCACGTAGCCTACGTCATCGAAACCCTTGCGTCCGGCTCGTCCGCTAATCTGGCGGAAATCACGGACACTTAGGATACCCACTTTTTCTCCATCGAATTTGCAGAGCTTGGTGAAGAGGACAGTACGGATCGGGATGTTGATCCCGACGCCCAGGGTATCCGTCCCAGAGATGATCTTGAGCAGGCCCTTCTGAGCGAGCTTCTCGACCAGGAGCCGGTAGCGCGGGAGCAGCCCTGCGTGATGAATACCGATACCGTGGGCAAGGAAGCGCCGAAGCTCCTTACCGTAGGGGCTGTCAAAGCGAGCACCTCGAAGCTGGTCTGCGATGGCCTTCTTTTCATCCCGGGAGCACAGGTCGATGCTCATCAGGTTCTGGGCCTCCTCGGCTGCGGAGCGCTGAGTGAAATTGACGATGTAGATGGGGGCCCGGTTCTGGAGGATGTAGTGGTGGATTGTTTCGTGAAGCGGGGTCTCCCGGTAGTCGAACTCTAGGGGTACCGGACGCTGGTTGGAGCTTACGATGGTGGTTTCGACGCCGGTGAGTTCCTGGATCTTCTGCTGAAAGAATTCCGGGTTGCCGATGGTGGCGGACATCAGCAAAAAGGTGGTCCAGGGCAGAGTGAGCAGGGGAATCTGCCAGGCGACGCCCCGCTCCCGGTCTGCGTAGTAGTGGAACTCATCGATGATGAGGTAGTGAACCCTGCCGTATTCGCCATGACGCAGGGCGTGGTTGGCCAGGATTTCCGCAGTGCAACAGAGGATGGGGGCGTCTCGGTTGACCACTGCGTCGCCAGTCATCATCCCAACGTTCTCTGGACCAAATTCGGCGCATAGAGCGAAGAATTTCTCGCTGACCAGGGCCTTGATGGGGCAGGTGTAAAACGAGCGTTTTCCCTCAGCAGTCGCCTTGAAGTGCATTGCCAGGGCCACCAGCGACTTCCCAGAGCCGGTCGGGGTGGTGAGCACCACGTTCTTGCCCCCCATGATTTCCAGAATGGCCTCCTCCTGGGCAGGGTAGAGTTCAAGGCCCTTCGACCCGATGTAATCGAGGAAGCGGTTGAGCAGGTCATTCGGGTCAGGGGAGCCGCCGGGGGGCGGTAGGCGGCTAGCAAGCGGGTACTCCACGGGGTCTCCTTGGGGCCCAAGAGGTAGCATTCAGCAAGGCAGTGAGGGGGAAGGTTTTGTGGGCAAGAACCTGTCAGGGAGCCATCCAGGGCCCCGCAGGTTCCCTCACGAGGTAGGCTCTGGCCTTCCTCTGTTACCCTGACTCCTGCACAAGGATGACTTCCATCCACCCGTCTCGTTCCTCTCGGATTGCCCGGTAAGGCGCAGCGGCGGTGCATGTCGGTGGCTTCGGCAATTTCCGGGGCCATGACCCAGCGGGACACAAGCTCACGAGGTCCGACCAGATCCACGGCGACAACGAGGCTCGCAAACCGGGCGCAAGACGAAAGATCCCTCGTAGTCTAAGGGCGAAGATGCCTAAGGGTGAAGATGCTCCGCTCTGAACGGTAGCTCCAAGGGGTAGAGCCCCCAGTTGAAACCTGGGGGGGCTGGTTCGATCCCGGCCCGGACCACCGCCGCGCGAGGGAGTTGCGCGGCCAGCGGAGGGATGTTAAGGAGTACGCCGTCCGGCGTGTCGCCTAGCGGCTATGGCGCCTGGTTTGGGTCCAGGAGACCGGAGGTTCGAGTCCTCTCACGCCGACCACCTCTATGCTCCTGTTGGTCGCCTCGCAGCGCGGAAACGGGAGGGTCGAGGGAGGTATCCAAAACGGAAGCTCCCGTCGCCCACAAGAAGGGCCGCTTTCGAAGCGATTCGCGAGCAGGTTCGAATCCTGCCGAGGGCGCCTGCTTGCTGCGTCTCGCGGGTGAGACGCGCGCCTCATGAGCGCGCCGGAGCCGGTTCGACTCCGGTCGCAGCGCCCAGGCCCCTGTCGGCGGAGGCAGTCTGGGAGTATAGCCCAGCGTGAGGGCGCGTATGCTAACTTGCGGTCGCTGCGCCATCAGCATGACCACCAACGAGAAGGAACTACTCGATGTTCTTCCTAAAGAGGCTCAGACGGCTGAGGTGATGTCATGAAGACGCTCCTGCTGACTCCGTGGATGACCCCGCACAATGTTGTATCCTGGGAGACGGCTGTGACGCTGATATTCCTGGGGAAAGTTGAGATTCTGGAAGAGTACGACGAAGAGATCCGATCTCCGTCGATCTCTCTCCGAGCTCCTGCTGTAGCCCGGCTGAAGAAGCTGGTCAGCTTGGTCAAGCGAGGCGTGAAGTTCTCGCGGATCAACGTATTCTCTCGGGACAATTTCCGCTGCCAGTACTGTGGGAGCCGCAAGCCGATGCGCGAGCTGAACTACGACCATGTTATCCCGCGGACGCAAGGCGGTCGCACTGTCTGGGAAAACATTGCTACTTGCTGCTACCCCTGCAACGAGCGCAAGGGGAGTCGTACTCCAGAGCAAGCCGGGATGAAGTTGATACGGGCCCCCTTCCGACCAAGGAGTCTGCCCATCTCACACCTGTACCTGGAGGCTCACCAGGTACCTCCCGAGTGGAACGGCTATTGCATCACTGCCAGCGACGGTGGCGACGCTCTGCTACTCGCCACGGGCTGAAGGTTGGATCGCGGAGCGTAGCGCATAGATAGGGCCCTCCCTTGGGGTGGGTGAGGTCGTTGGTTCGATGGCGCTTTTTCAGGGGAGATTTGCCCTCGCCAGCGACCCGCAATCAAGGAGGTGAGGCGGGTACGGTAGTGGTGCCGCAGGCGCTGCACAACATCCCGCTGGAGGGTGGAGAGCACCATGCCGCTGTCTTCGGCCTTAAGCCTCCAAGCTTTTGCTGCAACCAGCAGTGGCGTCCCTGCCAGGGATGCTGTCTCCGTAGCGATAGGCATGGATGCGGACTGCGGCAGGCACGGATTCGGACCGTAGCGACAGGCATGGATGCGGACTGCGGCAGGCACGGATTCAGACTTCTGTGCAGGGGTTGCTGGCGGAAAGAAGGGCTCATCTGGAATCCTATCCAACAGTTGGAGGGCCAACGATGATGGGATGGCCTTCTCTGCAAGGATCTGGTGGATCCAAGCACGGGTACGACAAGCTGCCTTGATCTCCAAGAGTCGCTGGTGGTGCCTCTCGGTCAGCGGAAGGAGTTTGCTACTGCAGGTGGCGCAGGATCCGTTCGGGGGCGCGGCACGAAGCAGGACGGGCAGATTCGGAACTGCACCTACAGACTTGTCGGGAGCCTCGGAAGGTCATGCAAGGATCGTGATGGTTCAAGACATCCCTGATGCCGCCCGGACGCCATATCGCTGCATCAAGTAGCCCAGGCTTGGCGGCAAGCATCGAGAGCAACGTCGCAGAACTCTCGCTGGATTTGTCCAAGCATGGCGTCCTGGGCCAAAAGCTCAGGCTCCAGTTCTCGGATCAACGCTTCGATGACCGGCATTGCTTTCTCGCCGGCCTCGCGAATCTGCAGGGAAGTCTGCTCCGTCGGTTCGTCAATGCGGAGCATGGCTTCTCGGGCCGGCTCGATGAACAGTACTTCCACGGAAGCAAGGGATTTTTCTAGATCCCCTAGGATACTAGCGACATAGCGATCGACGTTGCTACGGCGCTGGACGGCGAGCTGCTTGAGAGCAGCCTCGCGGCCCTGGGTGGCGGCAATCTGGGCGCTTTCGACCATTCCCTTGACACGTTGGCGCTCTGCTTCGATCTGTTTGATGCGAGCGGTGATTTGCTGCTGTTCCTCCTGGCGGCGACGGATCTCGGCCTTGAGCCGTTCGACCCTGTCTTGAAGCTCGGCACGAGCGATGAGGGTAGCGTTGACCCGGTCCTGAGCTTGGGCAGCGGTGGGGGCCTGGCCAGGCTTGGAGGAGCCCAGTTTCGCTCCTAGTTCTCGGACTTGCTTGTCCAGCGCTTCGCGCTTTTTCTTTCCGTCTTCGATCCAGCGATCGATCAGGGTGGAGTTCTGCTGTTCGGTCTGTACCTGGACAGACATGGCCGAGTGGTCGATGCGGAGTTTGTTCATCTCCTGTACTCGGTGGGTATAGGCAACACGAGCACTCTCGATGGTGGATTCAAGGCTGGAAACCTGGGAGCGCCAGTGGTCCTTGCCGAAGAGGCGGGGCTCCTCCTTCTTGAGGATCTCCAGCTCTTGTTCCAGAGCACGGATCTCTGCGGCGCGGTTCTTTAGCTCCTCCTCAAGGGCGGTAATGGCCTGCTGGATCTGCTGGTGGCGCTGCCAGATCTCGCTGAGTGCCTGCTGGCGTACCAGCTTCTGCTGCTCGTAGGAAAGGAGCCCTTGGGAAAGCTGCTGGAGTTGATCGTGGGCGGCAGCATACTCTGCTACAGCAGAGGCAGCATTGAGTTCGCCCTTGAGCTCTGCATCACGGGCCTTGAGTGCCTCGATCTCGCTCTCGATGCGGGTAATACCAGCGTCGAGATCATCCCGAGCCCGGGTGAGCTGGAGTTCCTCCTCATCCAGGGCTTGAAGATGCGTACGCGCTCGCTGAAGCTCGGGAGAGTCAGCGGGAGGAACTGCCAGGAGCTCGGGAGGAAGCTCGCGGACAAGGGGGAGCGTGTCAGGCCAAGAGCTCGGCGGTTCAGAGCCAACGAACTGGTAGATATCCTGGACATATTTGCGAAGGTAAGGGAGGCTCTGCTGATAGACGCCCTCAAGCTTCTGGACATACTTGCGGTACTCATCCGCAGCGGTTTCTACGTCCGACAAGTCGGGCAGGGCGACGCTTCGGATGGCTTCCATGGTGGTCTTGGCGATCTTTTGGAGCGCGTGGGCCTTGGGGGCAAAGTCGTTCATCCGCTGGGCACGGCGCTGCTCCGCGAGCTTTCCTTCCTCGGTCGCTTGCCGGGCGGCAGCAGCCATGGCTGCCTCAGGGAGGCGTTTAAGATCCATGAGGCGGGACTTCAGCCCGTGGATCTCGTTCCGTGCGAGGGAGACGACCTCCTGGACTCGGCCTAGATTTTCACCATCCTCTCCCTGGAAGGTAAAGCGACCTACCACCTCGTATAGGTCATTGAGTCCCTGGAGGTGGAGTGGATCCTGCGGCTTCCAGAGGGCAGCAAGTGCTGGAGGAGGGTGGGGAGGTTCCCCTAGAAGTGCTTGAAACGTAGCCCCATCGACCGCCCGGAGCACCCCGGCAAAGGGGGTCATCTCCTTCTTCATAATCTCGTGGGAACGCTCGATGGAGGACCACACCGATTCGAGCTGGTTGACCACCGTGGTGTAGAAGCGAACGTAGCTGCTCAGTGCTGTTTGCTCATAGGCCATGATTTCGCTCGTCCGTGGGATGGTCTTACCATACTCCAGCGGACAGTTTGGCCTTTCCCTCAACCTGCGCCAATGACTCCAAACTTCTTGCCCGCCTTCTCGAAGGCTTCCAAGCCACGGTCGAGGTGTTCACGGGTGTGGGTAGCCATGTAGCTAGTGCGGAGCATGGCCTGGCGGGGAGGAACACCAGGAGAAATGAAAGGGTTGGTATAGACGCCGTGCTCCTCAAGAAGTTCTTTCCAGAACAGGATGGTGCGCAGATCCTCCCGGATGTAGATGGGTATGATGCTCGTTTCGGATTTCCCAATATCAAAACCGAGGCGACGCAGCTCACGGCGCATGTACTCGGCGTTCTCCCCCAGCTTCTGGATACGCCAGGGCTCCTCCTGCATGACTTCAAGGGCGGCCATGGCAGCAGCAACGCAGGGGGGAGCCGCACTGGCAGCAAACATGAAGGAGGGGGCAAAGTGCTTGATGTACTCAAGAACTTTAGGGTCACCTACCAGCCAGCCACCGATGGAGGCCAGCGATTTGGAGAAAGTTCCACCAATGAGATCCACCTGGTCAGCGAGGCCGAAGTGGTGGGCAGTCCCGCGGCCACCAGGGCCGATCACGCCGAGGGCATGCGCGTCATCGAGGAAGATACGAGCACCATATTTCTTCACAATGGGCAGCATCTCGGGCAACCGCAGGATCTCGCCTTCGGTACTGAACACGCCGTCGGTAATGACCAGAGCTCCCTCGTCGGTAGCAAGCTCACTGAGGCAACGCTCCAGGCTCTGGGGGTCGTTATGCTTGTAGCGAACCATCCGTGCGCCAGCAGCCTGCCCGAGTCGTACACCATCGTAGATGCTGGCATGGTCGTTTCGATCGAGGACAGCAACCGATTTCTTATTGGAGAGCAGGGCGGCAAGGGTGGCGAGGTTCACTTGGTAGCCCGCAGTAAAGACTAGGGCTGCTTCCTTGCCGAGGAAGGCCGCGAGCTTCTCTTCGAGCTCACGGTGCATCTTCATCGAGCCGTTGACCAAGCGGGAGCCGGTCATGCTGGTACCGTATTCTCGGATGGCTTTTTCAGCGGCTTGTCGTACCTTCGGGTGAGTGGTGAGCCCCAAGTAATTGTTGGAGCCGAGCATCAAGACCCGCCGACCGTCGAGGATGGCCTCAGGCCCGTCGTTCTTGTCGAGAGGGCGAAAGTAAGGGTAAACGCCCATCTTGCGGGCGTTCTCGGTGGTGGTGAACTGGAAGCACTTCTCGAATACGTCGCGGCCTCCAAGGCCAGCAAGAGAAGTGCGCGAAGCGATCGACGCGGCTAGGTCATCGCCCTGCGAAGCAGCCTTCCTCAAGGGAGTGTGCGCCACGTTCACAGGGGTCGCTCCGGGGGGGGCCTTGGTGGGTGCCGGCGGTTGTTCCGGGGCAGGAGCACTGGCGGAAACCGTGGGGATCTTCTCGTCCAGAGCAGGTTCGGTCGAGGGGAGCGTTCGTCCGTTGAGCAGAAGGTGCCAGGCTTCTCGGAGTTTTTCTGAGGCATCCTGGATGCGCTGCTGTCGGTCGAGGATGCCGTTGACAGTGCGCATGACTCGGTCGTTGGTCATCCACCGAAGAAGGGTAGGGTGAGAAACCAGGCGCTTGCTCTGGTGCGTGAGCACGTCTTTGATGGTCATGGATTTCGGGGCGCGGGCAGGTAGCCCGCTGAAAGCCCGACAAGCAAGGGAAAGGCCAGGGTCGGGAGGGCTAGGCCGTAGGTCTGATCACTTGCGGTTGGTACAGTAGAGGCGGGCTTTGCGAGCCTTGTACTTAGCCTTGAGCTTGGCGCGGTAGCGCTTGCTACGGCTTCGGTCGGTCTTTCGAGATTTCTTAGAGATCATAAGGAACATGGGGGCGTCTCCTCCTCAGGAGGGGGCGTTGTGTACGGCAAAATTCCTCCTCTGGCAACCTCGGAGGAGCACGGGGACAATTGCCGGTGGGCAGGGGGCTCGCTAGGGTGCGTGTATGGCCTTTCCTGTGGAACGTCCAAGGCGGCTGCGGCGCTCCTCCGCAATTCGAGCACTGGTGCGCGAAACTGCACTTCAACCTGACGACTTGATCCTGCCGCTCTTTTTCTCGGCAACGTTGTCGGAGCCTCGCCCCATCGCCTCCCTGCCCGGGATCTTTCAGCTTCCGGTGAGCGCAGCAGTAGAGCAGGCCCGCCAGGCTATGAACCTGGGCTTGGGTGGGGTGCTCCTCTTCGGGCTGCCTGCGCAAAAAGATGCCCGTGGTGAGTGCAGTGCGGATCCCAACGGTCCTGTCCCTCGGGCCATTGCAGCGATGAAAGATGCCGTTCCTGAGCTGCTGGTGATGGCGGATGTGTGCGTTGATGAGTACACGGAACATGGCCACTGTGGGGTGCTTCACACTCGTCCCGACGGCAGCCGTGATGTAGATAACGACGCTACCCTGGAGATCCTCGCACGCATCGCCCTGGCCTACGCTGCCGCTGGGGCGGATGTGGTGGCCCCGAGTGATATGATGGATGGCCGCGTTGGGGTGATCCGTGGAGCCTTGGATCGGAGTGGGCATCGGGAGGTCAGCATCCTGTCTTATGCAGTAAAGTATGCCTCTGCCTTTTACGGACCGTTCCGGGATGCTGCCAACTGTGCTCCCCAGTTCGGGGATCGGGCCTCTTACCAGATGGACCCGGCCAATGCCCGGGAGGCACTTCGGGAGGCCCGGCTCGATGAAGAAGAGGGGGCCGATATGCTTATGGTCAAACCTGCTCTCACCTACCTGGATGTCATCCGCACCGTGCGTGCCGCCTCCCCGCTGCCGCTGGGCGCTTACAACGTCAGCGGAGAGTACGCGATGATCAAAGCCGCTGCTGCCGCCGGAATGATCGACGAGCGGAAGGCCATGC
Organism: Polyangiaceae bacterium; assembly: GCA_025057345.1. GTDB lineage: Bacteria > Myxococcota_A > Polyangia > Polyangiales > Polyangiaceae > JANWXX01. The sequence continues at coordinate 11,733 of JANWXX010000048.1, forward strand.
TGGAAGTACTCACCAGCATCCGGCGAGCAGGCGCCGACTTCATCTTCACCTACCATGCCATCGATGCAGCAAAGCTCCTCGGATTACCTACTCCTTGTGGCACTGTTCCTTGCCGCTGCGGGGTGCGAGGCGTCCACCTGCGATGTTTCCCCCGAATCCAACCCTCCTGCCGACTTCCGTGGGGGCGCCCTGGTGCCGACCACTGACGGTACCAAGGTTTACGAAACCTCGGCTGCGGACGGGCAGCACCTCAACTTTAGCGCTGGTACCCAGTACCGTATCTTTCATCGGCTCGGCTCCCGTCCGCTGCTAGTGCAACCCTGGGTATCCTTTAGCCCTACTGGGATCAAGGGCGGTAACGAGGCTCCCCCAGCGGGGAACATGATTGAGATCCTCGACGTGAACGACGAGTTCATCCACGTGCGGAACGATAGCTGCGGAGACTACTGGCTCCGGGTCGTGGCTGCTCACCCGATGGCTCGGTAGCTCCTCTGTTGTTCCGTCAAATCGCCTTTGCTCCGGTTGATCCTCAACACTCCCTGTCCACGACCATGACCAACCTTCACGACCCAAGGGAAGCGCTTCGCCCCCTCTTCCGCACAGCGCTTCAGGCTGCCTTTGGCCCCGAGTTTGCCGATGAGGATCCGATCCTCCGTTCTTCCACCCACGCCGACCTGCAAGCGAACCTGGCCATGGGTTTCGCGCGGCGGCTGAAGATGCAGCCCCGGGCGGTGGGGGAGGCCATCGCCGCGGCACTGCCTAGGAATGAAGTGCTAGCACGGGTCGAGGTGGCGGGCCCAGGCTTCCTCAACCTTACCCTGGCGGATGGCTGGATCACCGCCGCTGCTACTGCGATGCTCCAAGATCCACGCTTCGGTGTGCCTTGTGCTACCCGACCGGAGCGAGTTGTCATCGATTACTCTGCCCCCAACGTCGCCAAGGAGATGCACGTCGGCCACCTTCGCAGCACCGTCATTGGTGATGCCCTGGCCCGGCTTCTCTCCTTCCGGGGGCATGAAGTGATCCGTCAGAACCACGTCGGTGACTGGGGAACACCTTTCGGCATGCTGATCGAGCATCTTCTGGATCGAGGTGAGGCAGAGGCCAGTGCTGAGCTGGGCGTAGGAGAACTTTCGTCGTTCTACAAGGCTGCCCGCCGGAAGTTCGATGGAGATCCAGGCTTTGCAGATCGTGCACGCAACCGTGTGGTGAAACTCCAGAGCGGGGATCCTGAAACGCTTCGCCTCTGGAGCATCCTGGTCCAACTCTCTCATCGCTATTTCTCTGAGGTCTACCGCCGCCTCGATGTCACCCTTACCCCCGACGACATCAAGGGCGAGAGCTTCTACAATTCTCTACTGGCTCCTCTCTGCGACGAGCTGGAAAAGCAGGGGAAAGCTACCATTAACCAAGATGCTCTTTGCCTTTTCCCTCCTGGCTTTGTCAACCGAGACAAGGAACCCCTCCCGCTGATGATTCGGAAGAAGGATGGTGGCTTTGGCTACGCAACCACCGACCTGGCGGCAATCCGTCATCGCATCGAGGATCTGAAGGCGACTCGCTTGCTCTACGTGGTAGGCGCCCCTCAGGAGCAGCACTTGGCCATGGTCTTCGCGGCAGCCAGGGAACTCGGGTGGCTGGTACCCCCGATCCGTGCCGAGCATGTGAAGTTCGGTTCGGTCCTTGGTACCGACAAGCGTATGTTCAAGACACGCCAGGGCGATGCAGTACGTCTCGTAGACCTGATCGATGAGGCGGTGGAGGCTGCCCAGAGGGAGGTCCGAGAAAACTGCAAGGAGGTTGACGATGAAGAAACCATCCGGGAGTTGAGCCGTAGCGTCGGCGTCGGTGCGATCAAATTCGCGGATCTCTCCTGTGATCGCATCAAAGATTACGTCTTCGATCTGGACCGGATGGTCCGATTCGAGGGTCGTACCGGCGGCTATGTGCAGTATGCTCACGCCCGTATTCAGTCTATCTTCCGCAAGACAGAGAAGGAGTTGGGAGCACTTGTCTTTGCGCAAGGGCTCTCACTTTCTTCGGATTCGTCAGAGCGGCAAGCCGAGCGAGCCCTCATGCTACGCTTGTTGGGTTTCCGTGAGGCAGTGGAGGCGGTAGAGAACACACTGCAGCCACACCTACTCTGTACCTTCCTCCTGGATACCGCCGAAGCATTCTCCACCTTCTACCAGCAGTGCCCCGTGAAGAATGCAGCTCCAGAGCGCCGTGCAGTCCGTCTCTCCCTATGCAAGCTAACTGCCGGAGTGCTTGCCACTGGTCTCTCGCTCCTCGGTATCCAGGCCCCACCGCGGATGTAAGCTCATGGATCAATCCCAATGGTTTGGGCAGCGGTGCGGCCGAAGACCTCGGGGGCGTACATCTCCTCCATGCGGGTAGGCGAGGCAACGAACGTGCCTGCGGTAGATGCCCGGGCTGCGTAGGACCAGCGATGGACTCCGGAGGGAAGGTGATCCAACCACCGCTTCTGCGGCATCCTCTCGTAGGCCTCCCACGCCTCCGCAGGCATCAGCACCATCATCCCCCCCAGATGCGCACGATCTCGTTGACCACGTGGTAGGGCGACACCTCTTCGTCGATCTTCGCCGCCTCGTGCTCCGCCCGCATCGCTCCCTCCACCAGGCCGCGGCCCGCGCAGCCAACTGGGTGACCAGGGCGGCGCACAAGCCGGGGCTGACGTGGGCCAGCTTCTGGTAGATGGCCGACACGGCGACGGCGGCCTGCGCTTGTCGCAGCTGGTAGGCCTTGTGGACCGAGGGGCAGCAGCCGAAGACGACGGCGACCATCCTCTCGACTACGGAGAGAGCTTTGCGTAGGGCCTGTGGCTGAACCTTTTGATTGAAGGAGAGCCATAGCTTGCTGTCTGGCTCATCGCGCAGTTGTGCGCTATCCACACGGAGTCGAGGAGTGGAAAACTGCAGCGTCGTTGTCTCATTGAGAAGCTGGCCATCCAGCGATCGGAGACCTGGTTGCAGTGTGATTTGGTAGCAGGTAGCAGGGGCGAATCCGCGGCGGGGAGAGAAGTTGGAGCGACCGGGTACCCGCCCAATACCAGGATCCTTCCACCGGCGGGTCGATGCGTGCGGTGACTGGAGGCTCCTCAGGAAGATCGCCTAGTCGGCGCATGGAGTGGGTGAACATGAAGGTGGGCAGAGGCACTTCCACCTCGTCCCCCTGAAGGAGGCGAAGGCCACCTTCAGGGGCCCTTCGTCGGGAGGCTGTTCCACCTCGACTGGGCGTAGGGGAGTGGCTCCCCGGGAGGGGGGAGATGCGGTGATCGGGAGCCGCCCTCCAGGCAGACACGCAACCCCTAGCAGACCAAGCCCCAAGGCAAACCAGCCCATCGGACGGCGCAGACGCATGGTGGTCCTTGGACAGCAAGATGTCAGGAAAGTTCATGGCCAGCCGTGGTAGAGTATCTGCGGGCGCCCTGCTGGCGAGGGCCTACACGCAATCCACGTTTCGTCCAAAGGTAGGACACTGGTTGGTTGACACCAAGGGTGCGGGTTCGATTCCCGTAACGTTTGCAATGCCCTCGCTCCTCGGGCGCCTTCTTCTTGGAGAGTCAAGGTAATCAGCTTATCCTTTGCGTTATGCGTACACCACTTGCTTTTCTCCTGGCATGGACCCTCCTGGCTTGTTCTTCCGACGGGGGGGATACAGATACCTCAACATTGAATCCCTCTACCGGAGGGGGCGGGGGTTCCGGTGGCAGTGCGGCAGGGCAGGGGGGCTCGGAGGGAGGGACGGGAGGACAAGGGGGCAGTGCTGCCGGCGCGGGAGGGAACAAGGCGGGGAGCGGGGGCACGGGGACGGGTGGGGCTGGCGCGTCCGGTGCTGGTGCTGGTGGTACAGGGGCAGGCGAGGCAGGTTCGGGAGGCAGCCCAGGAGGGAGCAGCGGTGCAGGGGCGGGTGGTGATGCAGGCTCGGGCGGTGGAGATACCTGCTGTGCTACGGTCAAGTGTGGGGGGAAAAATCCAATCTGCGTGGAGGGAGAGTGCTTTGATCTCAAGGAGGGGGAGTGCTTCAGCGACGAAGACTGCGGTGGCAACAAGTGTCAAGGAGCCATTGTCTGCCCCTGTAATACTGTCTGCGAAGCGCCAACAATGCCCGGTAAGTGCAAGGAGGCTGGGACCGGCGGCTGGGACAAGTGTAAGGTTTCTGGCGAATGCACGCTTCAGGTGAAGGGATGCTGCGCACCCTGCGGTATGCCGGGAATCAATGACATGGATGCGGTGAATAAGTCCAGGACGCAGCAGCATCAACAGGAGGTATGCGGGGAGGAACTCCCCATCTGTCCTGCCTGCGCTTCCATCCCGAACCCGGACCTCTTGGCCGCTTGTGCGCTTGACCAGGAGAAATGCGTCGTACTGGAAGTGTCGAAGAGCTTTTTCTCCGAATGCATCCAGGACGACGACTGCATGGTGCGAGCGGCGACCTGCTGTGGGTGCGGCCCCTACGAGAAGGGACAGCTCGTGGCCCTGAACAAGGCACGAAATGCGTCGTACATGAGCGAGCTGGGATGTGATGCGGTCGATTGCATCCCCTGCGATAAGCCTGAGATTCCTCTGGGGATCAAGGCGGTGTGTGACCCCCAGACCAAGCACTGCAAGATTGCCCCCTGATCAGAGAATGATGTCGAGCATCTGGAGCCGGGTGAGGTGGCGCTCCAGGGTGTCAGCATATTCATCGATCAGGGTATCCAGGTTGACGGTAAAGGAGCCGTCTTGCACGGTTTCCACTACGCCACTGATGGGGAACTCCGTCTCTGGAGTAACCAGTACCCCGGACCATTCTCCTCTGTCTGGGGTAGCACCGGGGCCTGCAGCGACAATGAGCCATTCGTTGGAGAGACGAGTCACCTCCCGGAGGGAACCATCGTCGAGACGGACGCGTGTGGGAAGTGCCTTCGGCACATCGACCATGTAGTGCCCTTTACGGTTCTGCTCGATCAGCGCATCCAGCTCCTCGAAGAGCATGCGGTGGAGTGGTGTATCCTCTGCCTCGAGTAGCGCTGTGCGCATGGTCTTCATCGCC
>JANWXX010000490.1 GCA_025057345.1 Polyangiaceae bacterium
CACGCAGGGAAGAGTGGGTTGCCACACTCCGCGTCGGTCTTGCAGGGCTGGCACGAGAAGGTCTTCGGATCACAGAACGGCTTGGTGGGCTCGTTGCAATCCTTGTAAGTTTGGCATTCCTTGACGACGATGATCGTCTTCTGGGGGCCCACCTGGTTCGGATCCCCATCGCTGAGCCACTCACTGAGCGGAGCACTCGGCGTCGCCTCCCGGATCTTCTCTCCCACGCCCCTGAGCACCGCCTGGTTCGTCACCACTCCCCCCTCTTCCAGCTCACTGGAGATGACCGCACGGAAGCTCACCGTAATTTTGGAGCCCGGAGGCACCTTGCCGCCCTTGCTTGGACCAGCTGTACTGCCGAGGAACCAGGTGATGGTGTTGAGCCCCTGAGCATACTGCGCCTCATCGTCTCCACTCGCATCGGTCTTGGGCTGGCCATTGAGGGTTAGCGAGCCAGGAACAAACTCAAGACCGGGCTCCAAGAGATCGGTAAGGACGGTGTCAATGGATGTATCGTTGCCGGTGTTGGTAAGTTCGATGAGAAACTCCACCTCGTCACCGGGCATCAAGGCGCCACCGTTCAGATCAGTAGCCGTCTTCGTAATGACAAAGTTCGGCGCCCGATTACGAATCGAGGTGGCAAACGCACCCAGAATGAAGACATCAAAATCGCTCTGCGCTCCAATCTTGGCGGAGGTATTTCCGGGCTTGACGAACTTGGAGATGTCTACGGTATCCAGGTCGTAACCGGACATGATGCCCGGCTGACCAGAGAGCTTCGGCACATCGAACTGCCCCGAGACGGGTTGCCCAAGGTAGCTCCGGGACGAGTTGAAGAAGTTATTCTCAGGATTCAGCGCATCAGAAGCTTTGTTCCCGTTGATCAGGAAGAAATCACCGCCGTAATCAAGATCCCCCTCGTACGTGAGGGCTGTCATCTTCGCATCGAACCCGGGCGGAACCAGAAACCCCTGGAGCGTTACCTCGGCCTTGGGTGTCCCCTCCGCAGGAGCGATGTAGGTGAAACCGTCGAAGAGCGCCAAGTTCCGGAGTTCTTCGTTGGGGTTTTCGTAGAATACTACGATGGTCCAGCCCGTGAAGGCACGATCCAGGTCGAGCCCTGCCAGAGGGAGACCCTCGACATTCGTGACCCGGAAATCACCAGCCCCCCACTGGGCGACGTAGGCCGTAGCATCCCCACTCGCCTGATAGTAGTACGTGTCCGGGAACGAAACCAGGTTGGTTGGCCTCGTCCACGTCGCATCCGCTTGGATCACCGTGCTCGGCCCACCGTCCCAATCCAGCGTCGCCGTAGTATCCGGCGTGCTCCCCTTCTTGATGGCTGCCCAGTAGAGCCGCGCATACACCACCTTGGAGCCTGGTGGCATCACTAGCGTTGCCGACGTTCGCGCTTGCAGCGGCTCGATGGAAGCGTTCGCAACGTTATCCCGCCAGTAGATATCCGGTGCAGTATCCGCAACATTTGTCTGCCCGGCACAGGACACTGTCGCTCCAGGGGGAAGCGCCGCCTTCGTGCCGCAATCGTGGGCCAGCGTGCTGCCAAAGACCGCGATGTCACCCTGAAGATCTGTCTGGAAACGAAGCGTGGGGTTGTTGGGGTTTGCTAGAACCTGCGGAGTGGTCAGGAGGCAAGGGAGGGAGAAGAGAAGACCAATGGCTGTACGGCAACGTGGGAAATGCATGGGAACTCTGCAGCTTTACCACACTTCTGTACCCTTGCGGAATGCCCTTCTTTCCCCAACTTGACCCCCCCGTGGGAACCCAGCACCCTGACGACATGCACAAGACGTTGCTTTTCGGTATTTTTCTAGCGCTTCTCGGCACCTCTACGATGCTCGCCTGCAGCGGCGACGAAGACACCACCCCTACGCCCAACGAAGGGGCTTCTGGACGCGGGGGATCCTCAGCGGGCTCGGGCGGTACTTCGTCAGGAAGCGGAGGGTCTGCCGGGAACGGAGGTCAAGGAGGCACGGCTGGCGAGGGTGGCTCTGCAGGCGACGGAGGCTCCGCTGGTGATGGGGGCAGCGCAGGGGACGGAGGCTCCGCTGGTGACGGGGGCGGCGCAGGTGATGGCGGTTCTGCAGGTGGTGGTGGTTCTGCGGGCAACGGCGGCGATGGCGGCTCCGCCGGCGATGGCGGCTCCGCCGGCGATGGCGGCTCCGCCGGCGATGGCGGCTCCGCCGGCGATGGCGGCTCCGCTGGCGATGGCGGCTCCGCCGGCGATGGCGGCTCTGCTGGAGCGGGTGCAAGTGGGGTGGGAGGGGCCACGGCCGGGTCAGGGGGCTCCGACGCAGGCAGCGGTGGCAGCAGCGCCGGACAAGGCGGTGGCAGTGGTGCAGGCAATGGAGGGTCTGGAGGGCAAGCGAGCCCCAGCTATGCTCATGACATCAAGCCAATCCTCACTCAGAAGTGCGCGCCCTGCCACACCTCCGGCTCTGGTAGTGGAAGCCTGAACTTCAACAATTACAGCGATACCCAGGAACCCTCGAAGGTCTGCAACGGCAAGACCAAGGGAGAGTGTGCACTCCTTCGTATCCAAGCTGGATCCATGCCGCAGGGGAAGGCATGCACTGGCGATCCGCAAAAGGATGCTGCCAAGCCAGGGTGTCTCACCGCCGAGGAGCAATCCAAACTCAAAGCGTGGATTGACGGTGAACAGCAGCCCTGAGGACAAGTCGAGAGATTTTTTTTCTATCCCCCAGTGTCGACCAAGAGCCAGGCCCCGCTACGTGCCAGCACTCGGGCCTCCCGCCGGCCAAAGACCCGCAACAGCAGGTGAGCTGTTGGCTCCTCCGCCCACCCACTCCGGAGCAGTACTACAGGACAGCGGCGCGCTAGAGGGGTTTCCGGATCGTAGCGTCGTCCGTCATGCTCCCAGGAGCGCTCCGGGTACGGTGGGCGATGCCTAGGGCGGTAGACCACTGGCAAACCCATCCAGCGTGCAAAGGAGAATGCCTCATCTCCTGCCCCCAGCGGTACCGCCAGTGCAGCAGCGTGGGTTAGCGTAGGAAGCCTTATGCCTACCGTTCGTGCCTCCTCGATCACCCCGGTCACGCAGACTCCTGGCGGTGTCTTCTCTAGGACGACAAGAGCCCCTCGGACCTCTTGGTGATGCAGCGCCAGGTGCAGGGGCACCAGCACCAAGTAAAGCCCGGAGAGCATCCTCGCCCAGCGGCGACCCAATGCATCCGGCCCAGGGGCGAGGGGAGGCAGTGCCAACAGTGCCGCCATCAGGCCCCAAAGCGGAAGACGCTGGAAGATGAGGTGTGTATTGAAGAACACAGAGGGCGTGAAACAATAGAGAAACAAGAGGAGCAGGAGCGGTGATAGCAGCACCGTGGCAGCGCGGGCCCGCGTTGCTAGGAGCACCAACAATCCCACCATACACCAGGCCAATGCTGTGTCTGCATAGCTGGAAAAGAGCCCGCTGAGTAGCGCTCCTAGCAGGCCAATCTTCCGAAAGAAGCCAGGCTCGTCTGGCCAGGAAGGGGGGCTCGTATAGGCAGCTGCATTTGCAGAGGTATGGAGAAAATAGACATAGAGATCGAAGATACACCATG
>JANWXX010000491.1 GCA_025057345.1 Polyangiaceae bacterium
GAGCGTGTTGCCCGACGGCTCCGTCCTCGTCGTGGGCGGAAGCTCCCACGACGCTACCGCCTGTCCGGGCGGCCCCTGCAAGACAGCGGAGAGGTGGGATCCGACTGCCTCGGACAACGGCAAGGCGTGCACCTCCAACCTGCTGTGCTCCTCTGGCTTCTGCATCGAGGGGGTCTGTTGTGACAAACCTTGCGATGGCACTTGCGAAGCCTGCACAGCCGCTCTCAAGGGCTATGGGGAAGACGGCATCTGTGAGCCCATCAACGCAGGCACCGACCCCCAAAACGAGTGCTCGGTGGTGGGCACCGGAGCCTGCGCCTCCTCCGGTTTCTGCGACGGGTCCAAGGCTGCCTGCGCTTCTCCCCCCGTCGGCAAGGAATGCCACCCTGCCAGCTGCATAGCAGAAACCTTGCTACAGCCCCCCTCCCTCTGTGACGCTACCGGCAGCTGCATCCCCAGCCCAATCCAGAGCTGCTCCCCCTACCGCTGCCAAGCCGGCGCCTGCCTCTCTTCCTGCTCCAGCGAGGATGACTGCGCCCAGGGGCATGCGTGTACCAACGGAACCTGCGTCAAGCTCAAGTCGCTCGGCCAGCCTTGCAGCTCCCCCCTCGAATGTGCCTCCACCTTCTGCGTGGAGGGGGTCTGCTGCAATGCCTTGTGTACAGAGCCCTGCCTCACGTGCGCAGCTCCGGGAAAGCAGGGGCTGTGCTCGCCGGTGGCGGCGGGACAGCCGCAAGCTCCTGGCAAGTCCTGCCCAGGCCAAGGGGCGTGCAAGGGGGCCTGCGATGGAAACTCGGCCTTTTGCACGATGCCTGATAGTACCACGGTATGTGCCCTGGCCAGCTGCGCCAACGGAATGGAACAGCCGGAAGGGGTGTGCAACGGAGCGGGTGTGTGCTTGCTGCCGCCTCCGAAGTCTTGCAGCGGCTACGTCTGTGAAGAGGGGGCAGGGAAGTGCAAGACGAGCTGCAGCGGCAACAAGGATTGCGTGAGCGGGTATGTGTGCCAGGAGGGGAGCTGTGTGGAGGCTCATGGGGCAGCCGGGCAGGGGGGTGGAGGAACAGGCGGAACAGGAGGAGGAGGGGAGGCGGGGACGGTCGGAGCAGCAGGGACCGCAGCGGCAGGAGGGGGCGCAGGGGGAGCTGCTGGCTCCGAGGCTGCTGGAGCAGCAGGCACCGCTGGCTCCTCGGCGGCTGGAGCGGCGGGTGCTGCGGCCGCAGGAGGGGGCGCAGAGGGAGCTGCTGGCTCCGAGGCCGCTGGAGCAGCAGGCACCGCTGGCTCCTCGGCGGCTGGAGCAGCAGGCAGTGGGACGGCTGGGGCAGGTACGGGAGGAGTCCCGCCGGTACCACCTCTGGTTGCAGCAGAGGGGGGCGGAGGATGCGGCTGCCAGCTGCCCGGACGCCAGCCTAGCAACGCCAAGGCAGGGTTGGGTCTGGCCCTCCTTCTGGCCGTCCGCCGTCGCCGCCCCTCCTAGGATCGCTTGCCTCGCACAGCGCAGCGGTCGCGCATACCTGCAGGCCTCGCCTGTAGGCACCCCCCCTGAGGCTGCTGAGGCTACCTGCGGAGCAGCAGGCGCGCCGGCAAACCGGGCAGCAGCGAGCTGCCTGCCCGTGTGCGGCTCCGAGGGGAGGGCGGGGGAGGCGGGTGTGGTCTTACGGGGACGGGGGAGCGAGGCGCCTCGACGAGAGGGGAGGAGCGCTGCTACCGTCCTCCCATGCCACCGGGAGCCACCGGAGGCGCGGCACCGCGGTGGAGTGCCACCCCGAAGTCCAGCAGCCACACACGCCCCGCACCATCCAGAAGATTGGTGGGCTTGAGGTCTAAGTGCATGATGTCCTGGGCATGGATGGCGTCCAGGGTGTCCGCACCTGGTAGAGGTAGTCCAAAGTACGACGCCAACGGAGAGATCCTCGCTCCTGGAGAAGACGAGCCAAGGAGGTTCCCTGCAGCAGCTCCATGGTTACGAAGGGCTGGGGAGGAGTCAGGGGAAGAAGGCCTGTAGAGAATACGGTGACCTGCAGCTCAGGCTCGGCGGGGGAGGACATGGGCGGCAGTAAGGCGCCCGTAATCCCCTCATCAAGGCGGCGCATCCCCTCCAAGAGCAACGCCTCAGGGGTTTCCTCGATGACACGGGTAGGGGGACGCACATGGGGGGTGAGGGCAAAGTCGCCCTCCTGAATGAGCAGCATGGCATAAAACGCTTCGGCCCCCCGGAGCTTTCCCCAGAGTGCGTTGTAGATGTTCCCATCGACAAAGTGGATCTCACCCAGTTCATTGCGACTACGGATCTTGAGTGACCCCGATTTCCGCCCATGCCAGAGGACTTGCACAATGTCTGGAAGGCCCATCTCCGACAAGCTCCCGCTGACCCCTCGGGGCCCCGCCTTGGTAGCACGCTGCTCAAGCATCTGCTTGAGCTTGGCGATGAGGAGGTCACTGTTGGCAGGTTTGGCAATGAAGTCGAGCACCCCTAGCTCGAAGGCCCGCTGCGGGTCGTTACGATTCTGGCGCCGAGTGAGCAGCACCCAGGGCATGTCCTTGCCCCAGGGGTGCTTGCGGGCTTCGGTGAGCAGAGCAAAACCATCCTGCCCAGCCAAGTCCAGCTCACTGATGACCACCTCGATCTCGCCGCTTTCCAGGATGCGCACTGCCTGTTCGGCACTCCGGGCTACTTTAACCAGGAAGCCTTGCTGCACCATGCGTAGCTCCAGCACCGTAGTTTCCTCGGGGTCCGGGTCGACCAAAAGCGCAGTGCGCCGGTCGCCCAGCAAGCGTCCTTTGATGTCCTCGCCTGTGATGGTCAGCTTGAACAGATCCACCAGGTTCGGGTCAAAGATGGTTTCCTTGTAGCGGCTGAGCACCTCGCAAGCTTCCATGGGGCGGAGCGTCTTCCGAAAGGGATTGCGGGGGTTCTGGGTGAGGTCCGCATAGGTGTCAGTGATGGCTAGGAGGCGACCTCCTAGGGGAATGTCCTTGCCCTTGGTCTGCCCTGGAAGCCCGTTCCCGTCATAGCGCTCGTACATGGTTTCGATGGCCGCAAAGGTGGACTCTGGAAGGCCACAGCTCTCCATCAGACGACGAGGCGCGGTCATGGCCTTCTCGGCGGCAACCCGATGCCCTTCGTACTCTGAGACGTTGAGGGCTGTGAGGTGGTAGGCCCCCATCTTGTTGAGGTCATGGAGGTAAGCCGCCGCCAGGATCGCATTGGTTTCTGCAGGAGAAAGGCCCACCCGCTCGCACATCTTTCGGGAAAGTCGTGCAACATGGCTGGAGTGTCCCCGAAGATCGGGCCGATTGTTCTCAATGAGACTGATGAGCACGTTGAGGGTTTCTAGGTAAGCCTCCGAGGTAATCGCTCCGCTGCCCCCCACTGCCCCCTTGGTAGATACGTTCTTCGAGAGTGTTTCTGCAGAGATTGTCCGCTCCCGGTAGTTTGCCTCGGCCAGATCCCGTGCGATCTGCTCGTCGCTCAAGAGGTTCCGCTCGTAGACGTTTAGCATGGAGGTGAACTGCTCATGAGCTGTCCGATCGAGCACCGCGAAGGCATGGATATCCCCCCCATAGGCCTTAGCA
>JANWXX010000492.1 GCA_025057345.1 Polyangiaceae bacterium
GGCTGGAGGTCGAAGACATAGCGGGAGGTAACGTGGGTACCAGCAAGGTAGCCCGCCGTGGTGTGGAGGACGCCCTTGGGTTTCCCGGTGGAGCCAGAGGTGTAGAGAATGAAGAGGGGATGCTCAGCGTCGACGATCTCCGGCTCCCGGCCGAGGGTGGGGTTACGGCGTGCGATAGCGTCGTCCCAGAGGATGTCACGGCCATGGACAAAGCGCATGGTAACCTGCTCGTCGCTGAGGCGGCGGTGAACGACGACGTGCTCAACAGAGGGGCAGTGCTCCAAAGCCCGATCCACAGTCTCCTTGGTGGGTATGACGTTGCCCCTGCGCAGCGCCCCATCCTGGGTGACGACGACACGAGCCTGGCAGTCGTTGATGCGGTCGCGGAGTGCCTCGGCGGCAAAGCCCCCAAAGACTACGGAGTGGATGGCGCCAAGGCGAGCGCAGGCCAGCATGGCGATGGCTGCCTCGGGAACCATGCCCATGTAGATCACCACCCGGTCTCCTCGCTGAACACCCAACGAGGCCAGCGCCCCGGCAAAGCGGACTACCTCCCGGTGCAGCTCGAAGTAGGTTAGCGTGCGTAGCTCCGGTGGTCCGTGCGCCTTCTCCGGCTCACCCTCCCAGATGATGGCTGCCTTGTTTCGGTTGCCGTTGCGCAGGTGCTGATCCAGGCAGCTCTCCGTAAGATTGAGGCGAGCTCCCTCGAACCATCGGGCGTGGGGAAGCTCCCAGCGCAACAGCGTCGTCCACGGCTCTCGAAAGACTAGCCCACGAGTCTCCCGTCGCCAGAAAGTATCCGGGTCGTCGAGGCTCTCGCGGTAAAGTGCCTCGTAGGCTTCTCGGCTGGAGACGTGAGCTCGTAGGCGAAAAGAGTCCGGTGGGGAGAAACGTCGCTGCTCGTTGAGGCAGGAGACAATCGATCGGTCATCGCTCATGGGGGCCTCCAGGGTAACCAGTGGCCGTAGCCTACCCGCAGTCCGATGCCTGCCATGCTGATATTTCGCTGGCTGTAGACCCGAAGCTCATCGGGGCCGAGGGTCAGGTTGTTGATGCCGTCGATGGCTACGGCCAGCATGCCACCAACCAGGGCTCGCCCGAAACTCAGCTCGATCCCACCTTCCAGAAGGAGATACGCGTTGAGTGCTGCCCCCTCCCCTTGAGGCCGTCTATCCACTGCCGGTGTGCGGAGGTCGAGCCGGTGGTAAGCGCCGCCGACCCCGGTGATCCCCACGAAGCGGAACCGATCTCCCGGGGTCATGAATCGGGCATTCACCCCGAAGCGCTGACCCCAGAACTTGTACGTAGCGCCGTCCGGTGGCGCTGCGGGGCAACGCTCTGGGGCTTTCGGGGGGGTGTAGCAACCAGGCCCCAGGGTGTGCTTGCCCAATTCCCCTATGCCCTCCAGGCTGAAGGTGTTGGTGAAGCGGTAGCCGAGGCGTAGGCCGAAATAGCTCCCATCGCCAGTGTCTCCTTCGACCAGGCGGAAGCCGTCCGGGTGCGGCGTGAGCACATAGTTGGTCGCTGTCAGCAACCCGTAAACCCCGCGGTGTATCGGAGGCGTCGGCGGAGGGGTATAAGGGAAGGGAGTTCTTGCATTCGAGTCCGCGGTGGGAGGCCCCAGCGCCGCCCGCAGTACCCGCCGCTCCCCACGTTCCAAGGTCACCTCCACCGTCGTCGTGGTGTAACCGGTCCGGTAAACTTGGATCACATGGGATGCATCGGCGGAGAGTTCCCCGGTCCAGACACCGAAGCTCCGGGGTACACCGTCGATGGCGATCGCTGCCTCCGCATCTTCCGCCACCACGGTTAGCTCAGCTACATTGGTTTCCAGACGGATCTCCAGGGTTCTCGGTCCCCCGGCCAGGCTCACCACCCGGGTGTAAGGTCGGTAGCGCGGTGCCTCTGCCTCTACGCGGTGCTCCCCCACGTTCAACCGTATCTCCCGCGTCCCCTTGCCCTCCACTGGCCGACCATCCACCCATACCATGGCGTTCGAAGGCTCCACGGTGATCCGCACTGTCGCCACCATCCCCTGCATCTCCCCGATGGCGTCCTGGGCTGCCTTCCTATCCTCTGGGTCCACCGCATCGCCGTGCTCTCGGAGCATCTTCTCCAAGGTATCAATGGCCTCCGCATAGCGAAAAAGCGCCCGCTGGCACAGCGCCATATTCTGAAGAGAAGACGGCGTTGGTTTCTGTCGGTATGCCTCTTCGAATTCCGCCAGAGCCCCGGCATAGTTCTTCTCCTGGAACAGCCGAAGCCCCATCGCGAAATGCTCCTCTGCGCTTTTCCCCCATGCGGAGAGGGTGAGGCACAGGAGGAACAAGAGGAACCGCCCTCCTCCGAACCTCCTCTCCCCGGTAAGTTGAGAGGAGAGGGGGAACCATGGGATGAAGGGAAGTTGCCTCATAGTTTTTCCTTGAGGCGCAGTCCTCCTTTGGCTGCGGAAGGTTCGGCAGGAACGATGGCTCGGCTTGGGGAAGAAGAGGTTTTGGTAGATGGCCTAGGAGGAGAACTCTCTGCGGCTGGTGGGGAGGCCGAAACCGAAGGGAGTGCGTTGGGGAAAGGGGTCAGGGTCAGGTGTAGCTCCGGACGCCCATCAAGGCGCACTCGCTGACGTAGCGGGTGAAAGCCCTCTGCCTCAGCCTCAAGCTCGAATTCTGCGAGCGCTTCCCCTCGAAGGATTTCTCCCTGGAGGGGGCGTCCATCCACCAGCACCCTAGCGTGGCTGGGTTCCATCACGACGCGCATGGCAACTTCGGGGCGGGGCCGGGACGTGGATGAGGCGGATGCAGAGGCCGGTGAGGAAGGCATTAGGTGAATGGCTGTCCAGGTTCCCACAAAGGCCAGAAGGATGGTGGCTCCAGCAAGCCACAGGGGAGAAAGGCGGGGACGGCTCGGGGGAGGAGCGAGAGGGAGTGGGTCGCGGGGAGTCCAGGTTGGGCCAGCGGTGGGTTCGGCGGTGGGTGCGGGCAGAACGCGGAGGGAGGGAAGGGAGCGGGAGGAGAGGAGGCCCGGCACTGCGTCCTCAAGAGCGTCTAGAAAAGCGCGGGCCGAGGGGAACCGATCGCTTGCCTCACGGGCAAGAGCCTTCTTGACCACATGGGCGAGGGGTGCCGGAACTTCTGGAGCGAAGAGGCGAACATCCGGGGCATCACGGCTGCAGATAGCCACAATGACGGCTTCGTAGCTGGATAGGGAGGACCAGGGAAGTTGGCCGGCCAGGCACTCAAAGAGAATCACCCCAAGGGAAAACAGATCGCTTCGGGCATCCAGCCCGGGGAGCGCTTGGGCCTGCTCCGGGGACATGTAGTAAGCGGTTCCGAGGACTGTCCCTTCTCGGGTAATGGTTCCAGGGCTAGGGGCTTGGCCGCTGCGGGTAATCTTGGAGATCCCAAAATCAAGAATCTTTACGAAGATCGATCCATCGTCCTGCTGAACAAGGAAGATGTTTTCCGGCTTCAAATCCCTGTGAATTACCCCCGCTTCGTGGGCCCGATGCAACCCCCGAAGCACTTGTGCAGCGATTT
>JANWXX010000493.1 GCA_025057345.1 Polyangiaceae bacterium
GTACCGGTCCCCGGAAGTGCATGCACATCTTGCCGGGGTACCTTTGTCTTCTCCTCGCCGTGTTATGTCGCCCGGATGCGTGGCCGTTTGTCGCCCACTCACGGGAAGTCCATCTCCATTCGATCGAGACCCATCCTGTCGGTCGAGATCCCATCCCATACAGCTTGGAGAGAGGCCGACGCGCCTGGGTACATCCAGATGCATCTGGACGAGATGAGAAGGTGGAAGGAAGTGAGCAGTTATGCACATCCTAACCAGCTTGGCTGAGCTCTACCGAAGAAGATGGGCCATCGAGGGTCTGTTCTAGTGCCGTGAGGCGTTCTCGCCTAGCGAGGTGTGATGGCTAAGCAACCTTCTACTCCTTCCTCTAGCGCTTGCTGCTCCACGAGAGAACACCCTGTGGTACTGTGGCTTCTCCATGGGAGAGCTACTGGATGTGATTGTGGTTGGGGCCGGACTCTCCGGAATCGGGGCGGCCTGCCACCTCAAGCGTCAGTTTCCCCACAAACAAGTCGCCCTCCTCGAAGGCCGCGATGCTCTTGGAGGTACCTGGGATCTCTTCCGCTACCCGGGGATACGCTCCGATTCGGATATGTTCACTCTCGGCTACTCCTTCGAGCCCTGGGAGGAGCAGAAAGCTATCGCGGATGGTCCTTCCATCCGCGCTTATATTGAGCGTACCGCCAAGAAATACGGGGTCTACTCGAAGATTCGCTTTCGTCATCGGGTCAAGCGGGCCTCCTGGTCCAGCGCCGACGCCCTCTGGACAATAGAGGTCGATCATGAGGGCAAGCCTGTTACTCTCCGCACTCGCTTCCTGTGGGTCTGCTCCGGTTACTATGACTACGAGCGGGGCCACGCCCCCGAATTTCCTGGCCAGTCCCGCTTCCAAGGGCGCCTCGTCCACCCCCAGTTCTGGCCTGCGGACCTCGACTATGCTGGCAAGAGGGTGATCGTCATCGGCAGTGGTGCCACTGCGATCACCCTTGTTCCTGCCCTTGCAGAAACTGCTGCCCATGTGATCATGCTTCAGCGCACCCCCACCTATATCGTTTCACTGCCCTCGGTGGATAGGGTGGCGGTCTGGCTCCGCGAGCACCTTTCTCCCCAGCTAGCCTACAGCGCTACTCGCTGGAAGAACATTCTGGTTTCGATCTTGTTCTACCAGCTTGCTCGCCGTGCTCCGGAGCTGGTGAAATGGAACCTGCGCGAGCGGCTCTGGAAGGCAATAGGTTCTGGTATCGATATCGACAGGCATTTTTCTCCTCCCTACAACCCCTGGGATCAACGCCTCTGCCTCGTTCCGGATGACGACCTCTTCCGGGTTCTTCGTGAGGGGCGTGCCTCGGTAGTCACGGATCACATCGAAACTTTCACCGAGACTGGCATCCGTCTCCGCTCCGGACAGACCCTCGATGCTGAGATCATCGTATCTGCCACGGGCCTTGAGCTCCTCTTTCTCGGCGGGATTGAGCTGACGGTGGACAATCGCCGAATTGTCCCCCACGACCTCTTCAACTACAAGGGTTGCATGTTTGGGGATGTCCCCAATCTCGCCGTCACTTTCGGCTATACCAACGCTTCCTGGACGCTGAAGGCCGACCTGGTTGCTGAGTACCTCTGCCGTGTTTTCGCCCGCATGGATTCCCTTGGCGCTCGTGTTTGCGTGCCCCGCGCCAGGGCTTTTATCCAGGAAGCACCCTTCCTTGACCTCACCTCCGGCTATATCCTGCGTGCCCTCGATCGATTCCCTCGCCAAGGCGCTAAGCATCCCTGGCGCCTCTACCAGAACTACCTCCTCGATATCCTCCTCCTCCGCGTAGGCACCCTTGAGGACGGTATTCTTGAATTGAGCTGAGTCGAGGTTGTGGAGCCCAAGCGGAGCGACCTGGTGAAAAGAGCAGTATTCTGAGCGCTTCTAGGGGATCCGTTCGATCGGGTGGTCTGGTGAGGACGGAGCAGGGAGAGAGTTCGGTGAAGCTGCTTTCCAGCTCGGCGCGGTTCGTTAAAGCCGGGGAGCGCGGTGTATTGGGGGCAGATCTGGTGTAAGACAGCAGTACCTCTGCCCACAGGTCCATTCCTATGCACTTCTCCAAGATGGCAGGTTGCTCCTTGATGTCAGGGCTTTTCTTGGCATTTGCTTGCGGAACGAGCGAGCCGCCCCTCCCCACGCCCCCGCCTCCTCCTACACCTCCGGCGGCCTCCTCCGTAGCGGTCCCGGCGAAGTCCACGTCGGAGCTGCCGCCTCCCCCGCCATCCCCTCCCTTGCCTGCGGTGGAGCTGGTCGAGGGGGAGCACGGGGAAGCTCCGGCAAAGATGCCGACGGTAAAGTTCAAGGCGCCGGCGCAGGGGCAGGTGATCTCCGTGGACAAGAAGGGGGACTACGAGGTCAAGCTAGACGTGAAAGACTGGCCCGCCCCGGAGGGGGGAAGGCATGTACACCTGATTGTGGATAACCAGCCCTACAAGCGCATCGATGACCCAAAGCAACCAGTGAAGTTGAAGGACATCGTGCCGGGGTACGAGCTTGCAGAGAACAAGCAGCATATCCTCATCGCCTTCGCCAGTCGATCCACCCATGAGTCGGTGAAGGCCCTGGACAAGAAGGGGAGCCCGATGGCCGTGGTGGGTATCTTCATTGGCAAGAAGGATGAGGAACGGTGGAAGCCGAAGGATCCTCTCCTGGTCTATAGTCGTCCGAAGGGGAAGAACGACGGTCCACCGCCTCCGGAGGGGCTCTTGGTGGATTTTTACCTGGTGAACGCTGAGCTAGGTGAGGGGAAGTTCTCCGTGAAAGCGACACTCAAGGGCCCCGGGGTCGAGGAGGGCAAGACCGTCATTATCAAGAGCTGGAAACCCTGGAGGATCAAAAACCCACGGGATGGATCTTACTCACTGCAACTCACCCTCCTGGATCGAGAAGGGAAGCCCGTGCCGGGTCCCTGGAATGATGTAACCCACAGCTTCCAGGTAAACACTCGGGCCACGTCGGATGCCTCACACCACCATGGATCGTCGGGAGAACCCGAGAGCACACCGCACAAGTGAGCTCCAGTTCCTCTCTGTGATTGTTTTGAGCACTCGTTGAAGACGAGGCTAGCGATCACGCCTGGTATTTCCTCGATCCGGGGTTGATGGGCTAGATTCTCGATAATCTGGTCAGGAATGCAGTACAAGCCATGCAGGAGGAGGGTACGCTGCTGATCCGAGTTCGAGGAGGAGAGCAGGACGGGATGGGAACTACGATTTGCCTCTTGCTGCTTGCATGAACTGTTCGGTGTAAGCCCTGGCGTGAGTTCTCCGTTGCCTGCAGCAGTAAGCCATGAACGCTCCTGGACTCTCCTGGCGGCGCGGGGGATTGCTTTCCTCCCTGCTGCTTGGGTTGTATGCCTGTGCTGCCTCCCATGCTCCGATGGCTCCTGCAGAACGAGCCGTGGTTGCTGCTGCGACGGCTCCTGCGGCCCCACCTCCTTCGGAGGCTGTCGAGGAGGGAGACCCCCTGGTTCTCCGAGAGATAGAGGTTCCTAGG
>JANWXX010000494.1 GCA_025057345.1 Polyangiaceae bacterium
TGACACCCCAGGGGGCCCTGGAGAGCGCTCCCAATCTCTCTGCCGCCAAAGTTGCGGGGATGCCTACAAAGCCTGCCTCCGAGAATGCAAGGAGGACGCTCCGCAAGCCTGCGAGAGCCGCTGCGACCTCCGCCAGAAGAAGTGCCTTGAAGGATGCTCCGGCCAGTGAGCATCCGCCTGGGAAGCAGGTTGCTAGCAGCCCTGCTAATGAGTTCTCTGGCCCGAGCGCAGCCCCGGGAGCTCCCTCCCTGGCAGGGCAACGGAGGGCTCCAGATCGGCGTAGCAAGCCAGGGGCGCGGGGCTTTCTGGGACGAAATGCTGTTCTACGGAGGGCTGCGAGGAGACCTGCTCTGGGGGCGCAGGGATCCTTTCACCTGGGGGTACGGCCCCATGGTCGGGGTTTCCACCAACCACTTCCGCGATGTGAGTCTAGCCGCAGGTGCAAGCGTCCTGGTGCCAGTGAGTGAGTACCTACCGTTGGTGTTCCAGGGAGGGCCTTACCTTCGGCTCTACGAGGGGACGCACCCAGGGCTGTTGGGAGCCATGTTCTGGGGCAGCCGGAGCTTCAATTACCACGGCCGCTACGGGATGGCCGGTGGGCTCTCGCTGGAGGCTCGTCTAGGCCTCACGGGGGACCGGGAGCGCACGCTGATCCTGGCGGCCCACCTGGATGCGCAGGTGTTGATGCTCCCGTTCCTTTTCCTGGTCAACGCCTTCCGCTGAGCGGGCCACGGGGATGCGCTGGTTGCGCTTCTCCCGGCAAGGGATTCGCGTTGTCTTGGGGGGAGTCTCAGACCTTGCTACGGGAGCGATTTCCGCCTTGGATACGCCCCATGGCAGCGGAATCGCTTGAAGAATCGCCCCAGGGTACAGAGGGGTCTACTCCAGCCGAAGAAGCCCCCGAGCAGGACGCTACAGAAGAGAAGGAAGCGGGAGAGAAGAGCGCCCCAAAACAGGAGGACAAGGCAACTGGGTGGTGGCCCTACCTGCGTGAGCGCTACTTCTCGATGGATCGGCGGCTGCTCGGGCTATTCCGCATCTATTTCGGGTTCTTGCTCCTGATCGACGTGCTCCGTCGCATCCCGGAAGCAACCTTCTTTTACTCCAACGAGGGAGTGCTCTCGAATCACTTCTCCCTCTATGCCCCGATGGTGAAGCCATACTTCTCCCTCTTCACGGCTTTCTCCACACCGACGGAGGTGAAGGTTGCTTTCTTTTTGACGGCATTCGCCCACTGCTTCTACATCGTGGGTTACCGAACGAAGGTCGCTCAGGTCGTCTCCTTCGTGCTGTACACGAGCCTCAATGCCCGTAACCACTTCGTGGAGAATGGCGGGTGCGTGATGGTGGCATTGGTAGCTTGCTGGAGCATGTTCCTGCCGCTAGGGGATCGATTCTCCATAGATGCGGTACTCAAAAGCCTCCGGGCGCGGCGTGACTTGACCGCAGCCTCTCTCAACGACCGGGAGGGGATTCGCCCCAATACCTCGCCCCATGTGACGCTGGTGGCTCTTTGCTTCCTGCTCCAGATTGCCGTCTGCTACTTCTTCAATACCGTTCACAAGAACGGAGTCACTTGGAAAAATGGGGAAGCAGTCCACTGGGTGCTCTGGCAGAATCGTATTGCCACTCACCTCGCAGCTTGGCTCCGTATGCACGAGCCCCCTGGGTTTTCCTGGCTTACTACCAAAGGAACTTTGGTGATCGAGGGTATCGCTGCCCTCCTTGTGCTGACTCCTGTGGGCTACCGACTCACTCGCCCTCTCAACTTTCTCCTCACTACGATCCTCCACCTGAGCATTGCCGCCCTCTGTACCCTGGGGCCCTTCTCCTACGTGATGGTAGCCCTCAACGGGATGGCGCTCCCCTCCAACGTCTTTGATTGGCTCTCCCAACGAATTCGCAAAGGACTGACCCGGCGCACCGTGGTCTACGACCCCACCGATGCAGGGCTCCACCACGTTGCCCGGATCCTCGCTCGCCTCGACACCTATGAGCTTTTGACCTTCGTCGACAGCGCCGATAAGGATGCTCTTCCGCCCCAAGCCCCTAGGGCGACCATCGCCACCTTCGACCAGGAGACTGGTCGCTGGACGGTTGGCACTGCAGCCGTTACCTCCGCCTTCCGGAGCTTGCCCCTCGGACAGCTATGGGGGCCACTACTGGACAATAGCGTCGGCCAGAGTTTCCTCCGGGCCTTGCTGCGCCGCCGAGCCCGTCTGGCAGCCTCCTACTACCTGGAGGCGGGCCGTCGCTTCGATCAGGACGGCTCCCCCCACGAACCAGGTTACGAAATGACCCCTTGGCGCGAGCATGTCTCCTCTACCTTGATCGTTCTTCGCGAGTCTATGGTTTCGGTGGTGCTCCTTGCGGCCTTCTTCCAGGTGATGCACGACAACTGGTGGATCCCTCCCAAGTATCGCCTGGAAGTCCCTGCTGCCCTCAAGCCGATCAACCTCTATCCTCGGTTGCTCCAGGGCTGGAGTATGTTCTCCCCGGATGCTCCCAAGACTGATGGCACTCTTGTCGTCGACGGGATTACCGTGGACGGACGCCACCTCGACCCGCTCACCGGCAAGGAACCTGACTTCGAGGCACCTCTCCACGGCCCCTGGTTCCACAGCCAGCTCCAATGTGACTACACACTCAAGATCTCCTTCGAGGGCAACCGGGGCTACCGCGAGGAGCTCAAGCGCTACATTCTCAACTGGCAGCGCATCGAGAAGCGCCCCCCCAACGACCGTATCGTCTCCTTCGACCTCTACTGGGTTAGCAACGATGCTCCTCCCCCAGGCTCCACGAAGATCACGAATATCCAGAAAAAGCTCCTGATGTCAGGAAGATGACGGGGAATCAACAACCAGGATAAAAGCAAAAGAGCTTGGGATGCTTGTTCCCTGGGTGGTTCCTAAGGTCGATGCGGTTCAAGCACCCTACTCTGAACTCTGAGCCTAGGGTCTTGAAACAAGGCATCTGGAAACAAGGCGATCAGGTCGCTGCTGCTGCGGACTCATCCTTCTTCTGAATCAGGTTCCGTAGCGCAAAGATACCGACCGGACCTATCATGGTGGATAGGCCAATGATCGCCCAGAGAATGGCAGGATGGCGGGGGCCCTCTGCAGGGCAGAATGCAGCAAGGAGGTAGCCAGAGGTGGGGCCCACAAGGAACTTAGCGAGGAAGTAGGGCAGCGCCGCTAGGCTGACGTAGGTGGCTTCACGGCCCCGAGGAGCAATCGAGACGTTGTATTCGTAGAGCCGTGGTGACCAGAGAGCTTCGCCGATGGTCAGAAGTAGGATCATCGTCAACTGGAAAGGCATCGAGGAGCCAAAGCACAGGACAAAGGGGCTCAGCGACGAGATAAAGGCACCAAGTAGCAGCACTTCGAAAGGCCGGTGCTTGCGCGTCAGAGCAGTACCCATGGGCGCCAGAAAGAGGATCAACACCGAATTGAGGGACCAAAGCTTCCCTACCGGAAAAGCCTCCCCCTGCTCCC
>JANWXX010000495.1 GCA_025057345.1 Polyangiaceae bacterium
GGGGGGGCTGGGGGGGGGGGGGGCGGGGGCCCCGGGGGGGGCCCCGGGGTTTGGGGGGGGGGGGGGGGGGGGGGGGGGGGCCTCGCGCTGGCGCTCTTGCTGGCCCGACCAGGCAGGTTCTTCGCAGCCGCGCGGGGGGCGATCTTCAGCGCCTATGTGGTGAGCTGGGTATCGGTGGCGCTGCTGTGGATGTGGCTCCTGGACCCGGACAGCGGGCTGGTGGCAGGGCTCTTCCGGTGGGCCGGTCTGCCTCGCATCGGCTTCCTGACGGACCCGGACACGGCGCTCACCACCCTGGCAGCGGTGACCGTCTGGAAGATCACCGGCTACGCGATGATCATCTTCGTGGTCGGGCTGCAGGACATCCCGCCCTCGCTCCAGGAGGCTGCGGCGCTGGACGGGGCAGGTTCTCTTGCTCGCTTCTGGTACGTGACCTTGCCCCTGCTCCGGCCCACGATGGCCTTCGTCGCCACCACCAGCCTGATCGTGAGCTTCCAGGCCTTCGACGTGGTGCGGGTGATGACGCAGGGAGGGCCGGTGAAGGCGACGACCCTGTTCGTGTACGCCATCTACGAGCAGATTTTCCTCGACCTGCGGGTGGGGCAGGCCAGCGCGATGACGGTGGTCTTCCTGCTGGTGCTGCTCTCGCTGTCGGCGCTCCAGCTCTGGGCCTTCCAGGGGTGGGGAGGGCGGCGATGAGCGGGCGCGTTCTGAGCTTGCAAGCGGCTCGGCTGCTGACGGTGGCGGCGGCGATGCTCTGGATTACCCCCTATGCCTGGATGGTCCTCACCTCCTTCAAGTCGCTGGCGGAGATCACCGCGGCGCCCCTGGCCCCCTGGCCCCGTGACCCCACCCTTGGGGCTTACCGGGAGGTATTCGGAACCATCCCCGTGGGGCGCTACCTGCTGACGACGACCGTCATGGCGCTGCTGATCGCCCTAATCCAGATCGCCCTAGCGCTGCCTGCGGGCTATGCCCTGGCGAAGCTGCGGTTCCGGGGGCGGGGGGTGCTCTTTGGGCTGGTGGTGGGGTGTTTGTTGGTGCCGGGGCAGGTGACCTTTGTCCCAATCTTTCTCATGTTCGCCCGGCTTCGTCTGGTGAACACCATGGCGGCGCTGGTGCTTCCCTTCGCGGTGAGCGCCTTCGGAACCTTCCTGGTGCGCCAAGCGCTGCTCTCCGTGCCGGATGAAATCGTGGAAGCCGCTCGCCTCGACGGGGCTAGCGAGCCAACCATCATTTACCGAATCCTCGCCCCCATCCTGTTGCCAACGTTGACCTCCCTGTTCCTTCTCAGCTTTGTGTTTCATTGGAACGATTACTTCTGGCCTTTGGTAATGACCATGGACGACGCCGTGCGTACGCTGCCCCTGGGGGTTGCCCTGTTCCGGGAGCAGGGGACTGGTGTACGGTGGCACCTGGTGATGGCTGCCAACGTGATCCTGTCGCTGCCTGCCCTGGTGCTTTTCCTGGTGGCCCAGCGCCACCTGCTCCGAGCAGTGTCCGGGCGTTGAGCAGGGTCATGGCCCTTCAAGTCGGAAGGTTTCCCCCGAGGAACCTCGTTCCGCACCACCGCGGGGAACTAGGTGTTCCCCCCGCAGCTCCAGGAGGGGATCTTGGAGAATCCAGTGGAGCAACTCTTCCCGGAGGCGGGCGCACGTCCCGGCTTCTACCGCGCAACGATCTTGGAGGTTGGCAGGGTCCGTTCTAAGATCAAAAAGCAGGGAACGGAGCCCTTGGCGGGTAGGGATGAGGATCAATTTGTGGTCACGGGTGTAGATGGCGCGATGCTTTGCCATCACCGTTCCGGGGAAGTAGGAGGCTTGAAGCACTACATCGTCGCCGGCGTCGCGGATGATCTCTCCCATGCGGGAGATATCGGGATACGGGAGGCGAAGACCTGGAGGGATACCTGGAATCTCCTCGGTAAACCAAAGGCCTGTCTCGGCGAAGGCGAAAGGAGTAGCCAAGGGGGCTCCCCGGAGAGCAGGGGCAAGAGAAACCCCGTCCAGGTCTCCTGGGGCAGCAACGCCGGTAAGCTCGTAGAGCGTAGGAGCCAGGTCAACGTCTCGAGCCAAGCCTGAGATAGAGCGCGGGGTGGAATCGCGAGGATCGCGGATCACGAGGGGGACGGCCAGGGCCTCCTCGCCAAAGAGATGATCTCCGTGGCCGTGGCCCCGCCCGTGTTCAAAGAGGGTTTCGCCGTGGTCGGCAGTGAGCACGACGATGGTGCTCCGATCGAGGCCGCGCCTCTCCAAACCGTCAAGGACGGTACCCATAGCCTCATCGACCACCGAAACCGCTCCGTCGTAAAGCGCTCGGATCTGCCGCTGATCATCCTCGTCGGGGGGGGCCTCACGCCCCAAGGTGTTGATCTTCTGGTACTTGAAGCGGCCCCGGTAGGCAGGGTCGGTAAAGCGACGGTAGCCCGGGTCCGGGCTGGCGTAGGGGAAGTGTGCTGTAGAGAAGAAAGCCACCACGAAAAAGGGGCGATCGTTGGCCTGGTCGATGGCAGCAAGTGCTCGACGAGCCACTCCTTCGGCATCCGGGGCTCGGTTGTGCCCCAGCATCGAGGGGACCAAGGCCCGACCCAGCCGTGTATCCAGGAAGGGGAGCAGCCCGATCTGAGCCTCGATGGCTCGCTGTCTCACCAGCTCCCCCAGGTGAAAGGTAGGTGCATCCACCAGGGAAAACCCAAGATCAATTCGGGGGAAGATGTCACCGGCGTAATCGCTCACCACGGCAGTGAAGTACCCCGCCTGCTGGAGCCGCTGAGGGAGTGCATCGAAATCCCGGGAGCGGGCCTCACGGGACGGAAACATGTTGCGAATCCCGTGGTGGTGTGGGTAGCGTCCGGTCAGCAGCGTCACCCAGGAGGGAAAGGTTCGCGGCAACGATACCCGAGCCTCCAAGAATCGCACGGCTCCCCGAGCAAAGTCAGTCATTCGGGGAGTTAGGCCGGGACGCAGGCGATCCGCTCGGAGGGAATCGGCCGCTAGGATGAGCACCCCAGGGCGGGTGGCTTGAGCCCTCGCCTTCGGAGGTCGGGGCCACGCAAATGCTAGCGCCACCAATCCAATCCCGACCACCCAGGTTCTCCGCAGCCCTTTGACCCTCGCCAGCGCCCGGCGCCAGCGCCCCTTGCCTCCTAGAAGGTAGAAAAGCAGCATCGCTGTCAACAGGAGCCCCAGTCCGCGCTGGCCCAACACATCAGTGCAAAGAACCTGGACTAGCCTCCTCACGCCCCCCACTCCGTAGAAGGCTTCTTCGTAGAGTTGGGGGCGATGTGCCATCGCCAGCAGCAGCGCGCCGACGTGAAGCCCTACCGTTACAGCAAAACCCTCAGCCTGGACCCGGGGTGTCCGTGGAGTCGACTCACCTGCCAGCCAGGCGCGCAAAGCCACTAGACCTGAGGCCGTTGCACCCAAAAGCACGCCGAACCCGACTGCACAGGCTACCAGCAAACAGGTTGCATCTTGGATATGAT
>JANWXX010000496.1 GCA_025057345.1 Polyangiaceae bacterium
CCCAAACAACCCTCCCCGCGACCGGAACAATCCCGAGGCCTACCTGCTCCGTGCAGTGATCTACAAAGAGCAAAACCGCCGTTCTCTTGCCGTCTCCTCCTTCGAGCGGGCGATCGCATTGCGCCCTGATCTGGTGGACGCACGCATCCAGCTTGCTGCATACCTTCTTGAATCCGGCAACGCCACTGCTGCCAAACCTCTCCTCGACGACGCCCTCAAGTACAGCAAGGATAACCTCATCGCCCACCTCAATCGCGGGGACGCCTTGCGCCTCTTGGGCGATGTTGCTGGCGCCAAGAGCGAATTCGAATGGGTTGTCAGCAAGGATCCCAACCTCCCTCAGGTCCACTACAGCCTTGGCCTGCTTTACCTGTTTTCCGAGAGCGTCCCGGGGATGTCCACCAAGAAGCAGCAGTATGAGGCTGCTATCGCTGAGCTTCAGCGTTTCCAGCAACTGCGTGGCAAGCCCTCCTCATCTACTGCAGACGACTCTGACCAACTCATCGCCCGTGCCAACACCAACCTAGAGGCCATCAAGGGTCAAGAGCAGGCCGCAGCGGCTGCGGCCGCTGCCAGCGCTAGTGCAACGGCTGCAGCCAGCGTATCGGCGGCTCCGCCTTCTTCTTCCTCCAGCGGTGCCCTCCCTGCAGGCTCGGCTCCGAGTCCGACCGATGCCCCCCCCTCCACTCCCTTACGTAATGCAATCCCAAACCTCCACTCCAGAACATTGCTTTCCCCCTTACAAGTCCCCGCCATGAACTTCCGTTCTCTTCCATTGCTCCCGGTTGTCCTACTGCTCCTAATCCCTGGGCGAGCGCTAGCCCAGAAGAAAGGCAAGACCACTGACCTTGGCGAGATCACCATCGTGGGTAGGGTCCAGAAGCCTGTGGCAGCAGTGGATATCACTCGCTTGGCACCCAAGTTGACCCTGGCAGAGCTTCGCCAGCCCTTCCTCGATCGGATCGAGCAGGTCATCCTAAACGATCCGTTCTGAGCCCAGAATGAGCACCAGGATAGGCGAGGTACGGTGATGGCGCTCGGCTTCGAGGTGCTCCTGGTAGCGGGGGTTCTGTGGGTGGTGGCGGCGCACCTGCGCCGGCTCCGTCGCTGGATGGCGCTCGATCCCATAGCACTCTCCACATGGATACAACGGTGGGGGAAAGGTGGGCCTGCGCGGCTTGGTGCTGCGATGGCCATAAGAGCCTGGGAGGAGGGGGAACCTGCAGAAGTCTATGCTCGCCTGGCAGCCGCGCTGGCAGAGCCGGAGCCCACCCGTCGCGTGGCCGGTTGCAACGAGGCGCTACTGGACCTGGAAGCCGGGCTGGGTGGGCCGGTGGACGAAACCGGTGCATTGTTGAGGCTGTTGCTCTGGGGGACGCTCCTGGCGCTGGTAGGAGGGGCAATTTCTGGGAAATTGCCGGGAGGGGAAGCGGTGGGGATCCTAGGGCTCGGGGGAGGCTCCTCCCTGGTGGTGCTGGCTGCATCCCGGGAGAGCAAAGGGCTTGTGAAGACGTGGCGTAAGGGGATCGATGGATGGGTAGCACAAGCACTGCAGTGCTGGGGGGAAGATCCGGCGGGGAAGGTAGACGGTCGGAGACGTAGCGTATAGGCTAGGGAGCAGAGCCCCGAGCCACGCAGGAACTCGACATCATGATGGGTGTCTCCGGCAAACATCGACTCTGGAGGAACGACGAATGACACAATCCGCAGGGCCACAAGGGGGCCAACGCCCCGGTCGAATGACCGCTGTGATGCGTGCAATGCCGGTAGCCACCGGCCCTAAGGTGCTTCGTATCGGGCTGGTGCAGGGGGGCAAGGTCATTGAGGAGCGCGTCATCAAGCAGCGCAGCACTGTGACGGTAGGCCCTTCAGAAAAAAACACCTTCGTGGTGCTTGGGTCTGGTAGCAGTGTGCTCCCCTCGACGTTCAAGCTGTTCGAGCTGGTCGGTCAAGATTATTTCTTGAATTTTCTCGACGGGATGGGGGGGCGGGTCGCACTCCAGACCGGCGTGGCAGAGCTTAACGCGCTCAAGGGGCAAGCTCGCCGGGTGCAGGTAGGAGATGTGACTGTTTATCAGGTAAAGTTGACGGAGGATGCCCGGGGGAAGGTGGTGATTGGAGAAACC
Organism: Polyangiaceae bacterium; assembly: GCA_025057345.1. Taxonomy (GTDB): domain Bacteria; phylum Myxococcota_A; class Polyangia; order Polyangiales; family Polyangiaceae; genus JANWXX01. The sequence goes on from JANWXX010000496.1 coordinate 2,127, forward strand.
ACTTTCCTCTTCCAGTTTGTGGCACCACCACCGATCCAGCCGAAGCCGCAGCTACCCTCCAGCGTCAAATCTGGCATCGCTGACGAGATCGACTGGTCGATGACTATCATCGCCGCGTTCTCGTTCCTGATTCACTTTGGGGCGGTAGGGTCCATCTACTCTGATTGGGCGGACCGGGTGCTCCCCGATGAGGGTGACATCAAGGGCTTGGTATCCATGGTAAAGAACCTGCCCCCTCCTCCTCCTGCAGAGAAACCGCCGGAAGAGGACACCTCCAAGGATGACAAGAAAGAGGACAAGCAAGACAAACAGGTCGCCAAGCCCAGCAGTGGTGGGAGCAAGGGGGCTGGCGGTCCTGCGGGGAAAGGAGGCACGGGCAGGCCTGTCTCCGGAGCCGAGGCAGCAGCTATCGGGAAACAACTTGCAGCCATGGAAGCCCAGGTTCTGGGAGTGGTTGGATCTGGCCCGGCTGCTGCCAACGTCTTGGCGGATGGAAACGTACCCACTGGTTCTCTTGACACCTTTGCCAAGCAGGACGCCGCCGTGGGAGCAGGAGGGCCCGGCGGGCTCAAGACTGGGGTGGCTGGTGGTCCTGTAGGTACAGGGGAGCGACCGGGGCTTGGTGACGGCATCCCCGCAGGCAAGGCCGGAGGTGCCACGGGGAGTGGAACTTCTACCCAGGTGGCTGCTCCCAAAGCAAGTGTCGCGGGAGGAGGCTCCGTATCGGGAGGTAAGATCAGCAATGCAGCTCGGGTGATTGCTCTGGCGCGAGCCAAAGCGCGGGCCTGCTACCAGCAAGGTCTTGCTTCCAACCCGGACATGGAGGGGCGCGCCTCCTTCACCTTGACCATCAGCGGCAGCGGCAGTGTGTCGAGTGCTAGCGTATCGCCGAGCGGCAGCTTGAGTCCTGCAGTGGCAAACTGCATCAAGGGGGCCTTGTCCGGCCTAAGCTTCGATCCGCCTGAAGGAGGCGCGGCCACGGTGTCAGGTTCCTTCAGTTTCGTGAACGCCAACAAAGGTAAGTGAACCGGGTTCTGCATGACCTCCAAGGGCCCTGACCATGGTCACCTGAAATTCTCATGAATAGGGGCCCTAGGGAGTGCATCTGAGGTAACGTAACGAGGTCTACATCCTCCTCCCTGGTGGGTGTTGTTGACAGGCCAGGGTAGGTTTCTGTAGAGTGCGGTCATTCTTGAACCCCCAAGGGGGCCTGGTATGCAAAATCGAGCAAAAATTCTTACAATAGTAACCTTCGCTTCTACAAGCCTCCTAGCGCTAGGGTTTGGTGTAGCACAAGCACAGGGGGGGGCCTCAGGGGCCTCAGGGGGGGTGGTAACTGGGACGGTGGGGGGGACTG
>JANWXX010000497.1 GCA_025057345.1 Polyangiaceae bacterium
CCGGCGGGGCCCTTCCCCTTCGTCCGTCTCCGGGGTGAGGTGGCTCTGGTGGGGCTGGCCTCCGCGATCCCCAGCCCTCCCCTCTGTGCTTACGGTCGCCTCGGTGCCGAGCAACGGAGCGTATTCCGGCATCTTCTCCTCGCTCCGGCCATAAGCAAGCGCTTCGTCGTGACACTCATCCATCACCCGCCCTACAACCCCTCATCTCCCCTCAAAACCCTTCGCAACGGCCTCCACGACGCCGATGAGCTACGCGCCAGCTTCACTGGGCCAGCGTTGGTGCTGCACGGTCACCTCCACAAGCGTATCGTCCAGGGGGATGCGAGCGGAGTGCTCTCCTGCGGAGCAACGAGTGCATCTCTTGTGAATGAGCACCCTGATCAGAGGGCAGGCTTCAACCTCTACGAGATCGATGGCCACGGGTTGCGGGAGTCCCGGGCAGTGGTACTGGGCGAGGGGGGAGCCTTCTCCGAGCACCCCTTGCCAAACCCCGTGGGGTAAACTTTGCCCCCATGGCACGCATCCGTACCCCCCTCTCCGACCGCCTTGGTCTCCGCTATCCCATTGTTTGTGCTCCCATGTTCATCCTCTCCAACAAGGAGATGGTTGTGGCCTGTGCCGAGGCGGGCATCCTGGGAACCATGCCTTCCCTCAACCTTCGCACCCGGGAGGAATTCCGCGCAGCGCTTGAGTGGATCCGGGCCAGGACGGATCGTCCTTTCGGGATCAACTTGACCATCAAGCTGACGGATCCTGAACGACTGATGCACGACTTGGAGACTTGCCTGGAGTTCAAGGTACCAGTCATCATCACCAGCTACGGGAACCCCACTGAGCTGGCCCGACGGGCTCACGCTGCCGGTGCCATGGTGTTCCACGACGTAATTCACCTCAAGCATGCTCTCAAAGCCCAGGAGTCCGGCGCGGATGGGATCATTGGGGTCGCTGCGGGGGCAGGAGGGCATGCAGGCACCACCAGTCCCTTCGTCCTCTACCCGTACCTCCGGGAGAACTTGAAAGTCCCCGTGATTGCTGCTGGTTGCATTGCTACAGGTCGCCAGATGGCTTCCGCGTTGGCGCTAGGGGCCGAACTGGCCTACATAGGGACGCGATTCATCGCTTCGACCGAGTGCGGGGCTGACGATGCATACAAGCGAGCTGTCATCAATGGCTCACCGGAAGATATCGTCTACACCGACTCGGTGAGTGGCGTTCATGCCAATTTTCTCCGAGATACGTTGCCTGGCTACCAACCTGCCGACCGCGCTACCGCTCAAAAGGACATACAGCAAGGCGGAGGGAAGAAATGGAAGGACATCTGGAGTGCAGGCCAGGGAATCGCTCTGGCCAAAGAGATCAAGCCTATCGGAGCGATCGTCGAGGAGATCGTCCGGGAGTACGTTGACGTTCGCTCCCGCCTCCCTGCTCTTGAGGATTGATCTTCCCCTGGAAGGGTAGGATGGGTCCCTAGAAAACCATGGGGCAACAGAAGGTGGTAAGGTGGCGGCGTCATGTTGCCTACCACGACCGCCGCGCGCCCCGCCATCGGGCCATCTCCGGGGCTTCGTATCGACGATCTGGCCTTCTTCGTGCGTCGGACTACCCCAGATGGGGTCCGCATGGAAGTCCGTACCCTCGGCGCCTTGAACGCCTCCCGGCAACCGGTACTCCCGGTGTTCGAGGGATGGGCCCAGACTGCAGGAGAGCTGGTGCTGCGGGCTTCTGGGGTCTGTGAGGCACCCTTCGCAGCAACCCTTGACTTCGACGGCATTGCTGTTGGTCCGACGGTGACGGCTCAGGTGACCGAGGGGGGGGTCACCGCGCCTTTCTCTCTAGAGATCGTCGTACCTCTCAAGCTCCTGACCCCACACCTGGGGCGCCCCTTCAAGCTAGGGTTGGAGCTCAAGCCAGGGGGGCGTATGGTGAGAATCTTTCGAGCCCAGCTCGTCAGCCTGCGAGCACCGGGGCCAGCCTTCGCCTCCCTTGATCTGCTAGAGTCCACCGACTCGGTGCTATTCGACGCTCCCGAGCGGCGCCTCTTCGACCTGCAGAACCCGGAGGAAGGCTTCTGGATCGGTACAGGAAAGTGGCGGCTTCGCTTGTTTGCCGAGTGGCTCAGGGCCGAAGGAGAACCTTACACCCTGGATGCTCGACCCTCTTCAGTGACCCACCGCTGGCAGAGATCCGGTGACCCTTCGGATCTCATCTGGGAGGACATGACTCGCCGAGCAGGAGGGCGACGCACCTACACTGAGCTGGTCTTCGACTCCTCCCATGAAGCGCTCCGACCTGTCCCTCCGGAAGGCAAGGACGTCCCTCTCGACCTCACCGTCGAGCAACCCCTCGTCTTCGGGGACAACGTTGGGGTGCTCTCCTGGCATGCAGCACTACCTATTCGGGTCCGGGATCCCCGACCACACCTCAAGACATTCCAACGACTCTCGGCGGTAGGCGTCGACTTCGGTACTACTGCCACCGTCGCCGCCCTCTACCAGCGGGGCTTCCGCTCGCTCCTTCGTCTCGGTAACTCCCTCACAGGGAGTTCTGCAGAGAACCCGACCTACCTACTTGTTGAGGATCATGAGCGACTCTGGTCCGAGATGCAACGAGCGAGCGCCCAACTGCGCTTCCCTAATCTGCTTCGGGTGGTCAAGGGGAGTCATGCTGCCTACGAGGCAATGGCAGAGGTTCCTAGTGCTGTCATCGATGAGCTCAAAAGCCTACCGGAGCGGGTTATCTCCCTGGATCAATCCCCCCAGTTCCGCGACCGGGAGCGGCAGCGAGACTTTCTTCTGGATGAAGCGCGGGTTCGCATGCTGATCCGTACCTATGCCTATCTGCTCGGACGCGCCATCAATCGCCCCGGCCAGGATGTCTACCTGCGCTACTGGCTGACGCATCCGGCGAAATTCGATGAGCGTGCGCGGAAGCTCCTGGAAGAAGAGATTCGCAACGGCATCCTCTTGAGCATCCCTCAGGATATCCCTGCGAGCGAGGTTCATGTCTCCATGCAAGCAAGCGAGCCGGAGGCCTTCGCTGCTGAGGTTTGCCCCGAGCTCGCAGCCCATCCAGCCCTGGAGGAGCTTGTCAGCCGCTTTGGAGAGCTCCGCTTCGCCGTCTTCGATTTCGGAGGAGGTACCCTCGACATTGCCTGCGGTCGCTACCGCCCAGCTACCGAGCAAGAGCAGCAAGAGCACGGAAGCTCCACGGTGATCGAGACGCTTCAGGTAAGCGGTGATGACCACCTCGGTGGAGACTATCTCACCCATGAACTCTGCTGGTTGACCCATCAGCATGACAAGCACCTCCCGGAGATGGAAGAGAAGGAGGTGCCGATGATGCGTCCGGCGACAGTGCCCCCGAACAATCTGGCCAACAAGCCGCATCTCTACAAGCGCAGTCTCGCCGGCAGGCAGAACCGGGTTCGCTTCGAACGT
>JANWXX010000498.1 GCA_025057345.1 Polyangiaceae bacterium
GTGCGCGAGGCGGTTCGGACCTTTCTTGCAAACCCCAGTGTTCCTCGGCACTTGGCCCTGGGTGCGTAACTCCTAAACTGGTTGTCCTTGGGCTTCTTTGCCTCATGACTTCCCTCCTTGGAAAACGGTCACACGTTACCATTATCCATGGCTTGCGGAAGGTCGCTACGAGATGCTTCACAAGCTCATGGTCGATCTTGTTCGGAAAAAAAGAGAAAGAAAAGGAATTTTGACGAAGGCCAAGAACCGCCGGATGATATGGGTCCAACGGCATGGCTCATGGATAGTCAGTCGGTATCCATCGCAGCGACGAAGGGACCGAAGGGGATGGACGCCAACAAGAAGGTGAAAGGACACAAGCGTCATATTGTTCCCGATAAGTTTGAACTCATCTTGGGTGTTTTGATCAACAAGGCATCGATGCATGATGGGGTAGTGGGTGCTGCCTTGTTGGGAATCGCAGTGGCCATGTACCCTACGCTGAAGTTCGTTACGGGGGACGGTCTTTACACCTGCGAAGCGGTGAGCGAGAAGTATGGATTGAAGTACGAAGAAAGGAAGCGAGAGGAAGGGGAAAAGAAGTTTATCCAGCTACCGCTGAGGTGGCCGGTGGAGAGGACGTTTGGCTGGCGGATGTGGTCGAGGCAGTTGTCGAAAGGATACGACCACACAGAGAGGAGTTTGAAGGGATGGGTGGATCTGGCGATGTCGCACATTTGCCTACGCAGGCTCTTTCAGGGGAAGCTGGCCTTTGCCAGGTAGAAACCCTCTAAGGGACGCGCTCCTCGACCCTGATCTGACCAACCTATCCGCCGAGGGGGAGCCTTTGGGTCTGGTGGACACTATAGCGCGCCCCTTCCCACTACAAGAACCCGCCGGAGTGCGGTTGGACTCCAGTGAGGACGCACATTCTCATGGAGATAGGCCCTAGGAAGAGGATACCCGGTGGTTCCTGGACGCAACTCACCCGACAACCCTGTACCCGGTGATGCTCTCAACGGTGTGCCGGGCTACGGAGGAGGCACAGCGCGAGGCACTGGAGGCAGAGCGGCGGGCAGCAGAGGCGGGCGATCCGAGAGCGATCTTCGTTGGGAACTACTTCCCCGAAATCCCGGTGCTGCTGCGGGTTCACTCGGTGGCCTGGCACTCCGATTTGGAGGCGGATGCAATATCCTCGCCCGGAGGAGGCCGAAGCATTCAGAATTTCCTCTGCCTTGGGCTCCGGGTCGGAGCTGTCTGGAACCCGTAACCGCTGCCGGGGGTGGCTTATGCTTGCAAATCTGGTAGTGCTCCCGCAACACCCGTGGCCCTTGCGAAGTCTTCTCCACCTCCCTCCAAGAAACAGGCCTTTGAGAGTGGGCTTGCCTCCAAGAAGACCGGTACACCGGCGAAGGAGCAAGCTTCCGTCCAAGCGCCCATGAAGGCGAGCCCCCGAGCCGTACAGCAGCAGATCCTCAAGAACCTGGTGCTGCGGTTGGGGCTACCCCTGCTGGCAGGATGGATGTTTGCAGCCTTCTTCCACGCCTGGTGGGCATACACGCTGGTCGGGGTGCTGACAGTGGCCGCTGCAGGCGTGGTCTACTGGGGCTGGAGGCGCACTGAGCGATCCCTCCAAGTGGCGGACATCCTCCAGTCGGTGGATCCGACCAGCAAGGAAGGACGTAAGGAAGCCCTGGAGAAGCTGGCTGCCTCGGGGTTGGACAAAAACGACACCGTAGCCACCCTGGCCCGGGCTCAGCTCACCATGCAGGACGACCCGGACAAGGCTCTGGCGGAGCTGGAAACCATCGACCTTGGGAAGATCCTGCTAGCGGAGGCAGATCAGGTGCGCTTCCAGAAGGCGTTGATCTTGTTGACCCGTGGCGAACTGGATCGCGCCCGCGCCCTCGTCGACCTTATCGATCTATCCCGCCACCAGGATAAGAAGGCCCGCGCGGTGATGGCCGGGGTTATTGCTGAAGCCTGGGGCCGTACTGGACAAGCCAAGAAGGCCCTAGAGCTCCTTGATCTCTACAAGGTCGACGACGCGGAGTACGCCGAGATCCGACCCCAGCTTCTCAAAGCACGAGCCTTTTCGGCTGCTTCTCTCAACGACATGAAGGAGGTACGCAGGGTGCTTCGACAGATGTCCTCTGACAACCCTCAGTACCTCGGGGTCTTTCTGCAGAAGAAAGTCCACCCTCTGCTGAGGCAGGAGGCCAAGACGATCCTGATGAAATCCGGTGCTGTCCCCCGCCCCAAGCCCCAGTACCGCTATCGCTGAACCAACAATGTTCACCGTGGGATGGCACACCACACTTCACGCCATCCGCTCGCTTCGCGACGGCCGCAGACCGGCATGAGCCCAGAGGCACCGAGGTTCATTTTGCACCCCAGAAGCCCTGCGGTGCAGTTGATACCGTAGGAAGCCGCGCACCGCGCCTCGACAGAACAAGGCGAGGGAGCGCTGGTAGAGAAGATGTCACCCACGAAGCGAGCGCAGAGGGCGAGGTCAGAGGAGGCTAGGTCACAAGCGCGGCGCAGGAAGAGTTCAGAGGCCTCGGAAGAACCCGCATGGGTAGTTAGGGCGAAGGAGGCCAAGAAGCAGGCGCGAGCCTGTCCAGCCTTGCAACCCTGGACGGCGAGGTCATGAGCACGCTGGGCGAGGAGAGGACGGGAAGGGAAGGCAGCGGCAGCCTCGGTGTACTCACGAGCCAGGATGGAGAGCCCCTCCCGAGCACCGAAAGGCCCCCGGGGAGCCAGGATGAGCTGGAGCCCGGCCAGGAACAGGAGGGTTCCCAAGACGGAGGCCAGGGTGCGGGAGGTGGACCACACAGGACCGTGGATCTGCCAGAGGGCTGCCGCCGCGAGGGTGGGCCCCAGGATGGTGGTGAAGATCGTCCCAGCGGCCAACACTGGAACGGTGCGCTCCAACAGCGCCCCAAGGCCTATGCCGGTAGCAGCCCAGAAGGCTCCGCCGAGCACCACGCCAAGGAGCTCCTCCAAGGGGGAGCGGCTCCAGGGGAGGGCATGGCGGTACGTGCGGAGGGAGGGCGGCATTTCATCACGGAATCCAACCTTGAGGCCGACCCCCAGCGGCACCAATACCACAACGATAGCCATCGGAAGCAGCACTGCCAGCTCTCCTCGTGGCAAGAGCTGGAGACGGATCGCAGCCCGCAAGGTGCCTAGCAGTGCAAGGAAGACCCCTCCCACCAGGGCTCCAGCCCGGAGTGCATCGACAGCAAACCGTCTGGTTTTGCGGGAAGGAGAGCTCATCGCAACACTCCTTGGCCCCAAGAGGGCGGCAGATGTGCGGGAAGCGAGACTGGCGGTGCGGGCAGTGGCCCAAAGCGCAGCTCGCAGGAAGGCCAATGCCCTTGCTGACAAGCCTTGCGAGCAGCCTCTGCAGCCCACTTCCTTTGCCCCTCCTGACCGGAGTTCTGGAG
>JANWXX010000499.1 GCA_025057345.1 Polyangiaceae bacterium
ATCCTCGCGCAACTCGTCGCTTCCCGAATCCACCTCCGCGGGCTCGTCCTGGTCAACACCATCGCTCCTCGGGGCATTGGGGGGCCTGGCAGCGTTTTTGACCTCTGGCGTCAGGTGTTCCGGCCTCGCATCCTCAAGGCTATCCTCCGAGGAGCGACTTGGTCCTACACCCAAGAGGAGTTGGTTTCTCTTTCTGCTGCTAAGCTCTCCAAAGAACAGTGTGCAGAGGTCATCTCTTGGTTGGGCCCAGAGTCCGCCGTGGCCACCCGGGAGATGGCCCTCACCGGAATTTCGGTCGACGAGCGCAAGGTTACTTGCGCCGCTCTTGTTGTTGCTTCCACCTTCGACAGCCTGACCCCTCCCACTCGCCAGCGTCTCGTGGCTTCCCGCTATCGCGCTGACTACGTCGAGTTCGCCCAGCATGCCCACTTCCCCATGCTAGAGCCAGGCCGAGAGCGTCCCATCGCTGTCATTGGTCGCTGGCTCGAAGAAGCCGCCCGCCTCACCGGTGAGAGCCGCGGCTCCATCAGCCGCCTGGTCGCTGCTCGTCGCTCCGCCACGGGCACCCCTATCCCTGCTGTCTCCTCCCCACTCCCGGAAGTCACAGCTCCCCGTCCACCTTCGGAGGAAAGCACAGGATCCCCCGAGCCCAATCGCCACAACCCTGCACTCCCGCGGACCTCTCACGCCACCGAGGAGGGCGACCCCACCCAGGAAGCCATGCCCAAGCGTCAACGTGAGGAGTGAATCTTCCCCCAGCTCAGCCCGAAGCGCGCCAGATACTTCCGGAGCCGATCCGCGTCATTGGGGGTTACCTTTCGATTCCTTGATGCTGCAAACAGTATGCGCCCTGCCGCCGATAGACTCGGAGCACTACGGCAGACCTGAAGCACTTCGGCCAGCTGCACCCGGTCGAAGCGATCCAGTGCTGCTGCTTGCTCCTCCCCTAGCACTGCCGTGACCGGATCGACCTCCCCCTGGGCTGCTGGTGCAAAAGCTCCTTGAGAGGATTCCGCCTCTGCCGCCGGCAAGGCCCAGCTCGCCCTCAACCGCTCGATCTCCTCTGCTACATCCTCGACGGAGATCCGCCCTGCACGAGCCAGCGTTGCCATCCGAAGCACCGAGGCATTAAGGTCACGAAAGTTGGCGCTCCAGCGGGAGGAAGGGTCCACGGCAAAAGCCAAGTACCTCTCCCGAGCTTCCCGGTTCATAGTCACCTGGCCCCCGAGCTGCTGACTCGCCTGCTCCAGTTCGTAATTCAGGTTCGGTTCAATATCCTCCGGTCGTTCCCGAAGCCCAGGGAGCCGGAACTTCCATATATGGATCCTGGCTAGGAGATCCTCCCGAAACTTCCCCTGGGCGACACGGGCGGCGAGGTCACGGTTGGTGCCAGCAAGCAGCAGGAAGTCGCTCTTGACTTCCCGATCCGAACCCACGGGATAGAATACCTTGTCCTCGATGGCCCGAAGTAGCATCGCCTGCTCATCCAGGCCAAGCTCTCCTATCTCGTCGAGAAACAGCACACCGCCGTCCGCCTTGCGAAGCAGCCCCTGGCGCTCGGAGGTAGCCCCGGTGAAGGCACCTCGAGTGTGACCGAAGAGCGTCGTCATGGCGGTGTCGCCCCGGAGTGTGGCGCAATTGACGTCTACTAGCTCCCCCTGCACTTGGCGTCGCGCCTTCTTGAGTTCGAAGATCCGTCGTGCAAGCTGGCTTTTTCCGGCGCCGGTGGGGCCTTCGAGCAAGATAGGCGCCCTTGATGCACTAGCAACCACCTCAATCCGCTCAATGAGCCGGTTGAACGCCTCATTGCGGGTATCGATACCCGACTTGAGGAATGTGAGATTGTCTCGTTTTTCCGCCTGGAAGCGGGAGGCTAGCCGATCGTAGCGAGAGAGATCCAGGTCGATAATGGCGTAGGTCCCAGGCCCGCCTGGGGTGCTACGCCGTGGCGGCGATGTCTGGATCAGCTTAGCCGGTAGGTGCCTCGACTCGGTGAGCAAAAATAGGCAGATCTGCTCCACATGGGTGCCGGTGGTGATGTGCACCAGGTATTCCTCTCGCTCCGGCACGAAGGGATACGCCCGCACCATGTCGTGGAGCACCCCGTAAACCTCCTCGAAATCCCACGGATTCTTCAGATCAATGGAGTGGAGGCGCACCTCGGTCTCTGGGGAAAGGTGTCGTACATCCTCCGCTACTAGCTGAGCGAGATTCGCACAAGTCGGCTGATAGAGCAGCTCCAAACGGGTCAGGAGTAGATCCTCATGACAGACCAGAGCCACGGTAGGGCGCCAGCGCTCCCAGCGAGCGATACCCTTCCCCCGATCGAGGGTGGAACCGAGAATACTGAAAGCGACCCGAGGCAGGCGCACATCTGCCATCGGGCCCCAGTATATCTTCCCTCACATGCACCCCGCGTCGGGGATTTTCTCCGATTTGGTCACTTGGAGAGGTACAACAACGAACATGCATGGTGGCTGTGCTTGTCGCCGCCCTTGCGTTCGCACAGGCGACACGATGGCAACAGAGCACGGCAAGAGCCAAGCCCAGGAACAGCACCAGGGTCGTGGACCATAGGTGTGGTACCATCATGTTTCGTGGCGCGCTTTACGAGGTTGCGGCTCTGTTCCTTCCGGACCTTCTCCTCGATCCAGATCTCCCTCGGCGACCGGATGCTGATCTTCGGCCCCAACGGCTCGGGAAAATCCTCGTTGCTGGATGCGCTCCGATTTCTCTCCGAGCTTCCCACCCCGGGGGGCCTCACCGGGGCTGTACAACGCCGGGGTGGACGGTTCCTCCGCTCTCTCCACACACCGGCAACCGGAGACGTGAAGCTTGAGATCGAGGCAGTGTTGGATGGCGAGCCCTGGGGCTACAGCCTCGCCTTCACCCTGGACAGGCAGGGGCTTCCCCGGGTCCGCGCCGAGGCAGTACGCCACGGGCGCCGTCGGTTGCTCCGACGCCCCGAGGCAGACGACCGGCGGGAGCCCCTGCGCTTGACCCAAACCCATCTTGAGCAGGCCAGCACCGCTGCATCCCTCTCCCCGTTGGTCGACGCCCTCCGTTCGGTGCGCTCCTGGTCTCCCCACCAGCCCCAGGGTGTGCTCACCCGGTCCGTCTTGGCCACCCCCAAACGCCTCCGCGAGGCTCGCATGCGCCGCGTGCTGGACCTGGCTCGCACCGTCTTTCCTCGCCTTGATCGCATCTCCCTGGACCACGACGAGCTGGGGCTCCCCCAGCTTGTACTGCGCATAGACCAAGGGCGCAGCGCCACACTCCATCCAGAGTCGCTTCTCTCGTCAGGGACGCTCCGACTTCTGTCGCTGCTCTGGGAGGCCACCGATGGGGTAGGTCCGCTGCTCCTTGACGACCCGGAGCAGGGCCTCCACCCGGAGGTTGTCGGACGTCTCCTCTCG
>JANWXX010000049.1 GCA_025057345.1 Polyangiaceae bacterium
TGGGGGATCTTCCGCCGGATCTTCTTTGAGAGCGACCGCCGCAATTTGATGGTCCTCATTGGTGACCCCAAGCAGGCGATCTATGGTTTCCGAGGGGCTGACGTTCACACTTACGTCAAGGCCCGGGAGGAGCTCAAGCGTGCTGGAGGCAAGGTGCTGGTCCTGGAGGAGAACTTCCGCTCCACCCCAGAGCTGATCGATGCCTGCAATGCCATCCTCGACCAGAAGACCCCATCTCCCTTCTTTTCCGGAAGCATCCGCTACGATCACCCGGTCCGCTGCGGCGACCCCCGGCAGCGTGCTCTCGATTTGGACAATCGGCCCTTGCCACCCATTCACTTGCTTGTGGGCGGCGGCGCCATCAGCCCCTTGATGATGCTCCGGAAGCTGGGGCGCCGCATCGCCCAGGAGATCCGCCGCCTCACCAGCGCCGAGGCTCCCCTCCTCTTTTGGCACCGTGCGGAGGGGCCCCGGGTCGTAGGCCTCCAGGATATCTTCCTCCTCACCTTCTCCCGACGCGAAGGGCTGATCCTCGGAGAGTGCCTCCGGGACGTGGGGATCCCCCACTCGTTCTACAAACAAGAAGGTCTCTTCGAAACGGAGGAAGCAGCTCACGTCCTCGATATGCTTGTCGCCATCGACGACCCCCATCATCCGGAGAAGCGCCTCCGTGCCTGGCTTACCCCCTTCTTCGGACTCGCCTTCGAGGATGCACACCGCTGCCGAGATCTTCCTGCCGAGCACCCGCTCCTAGCACGTCTCCATGCCTTTCATGGACTCGCCCGAGACAAGCGCTACGAGCGTCTCTTCGCCAATCTCCTCTCCGAATCTGGTTTGCTTCGCAGGGTGCTTCTTTCTGGAGGAGAGCGCCAGGTGACCAACTACCTCCACCTCTTTGAGCTGCTCATGGAAGAGTTGGGCCGGGCTCGCTGCACCCTGCGGGAGCTTTGTTCCATCCTCCGGGCCTATGTAGAGGGGCGCCGCAGCCCCCCCGGGGAAAATCCAGGTATCCAACGCATGGAGAGCGATCAGCCTGCGGTCCAGATCATGACCATGCACAAGGCCAAGGGCCTGGAAGCAGCCGTGGTGTTCGTCGCCGGAGGGCTTGCTCGCCCACGTATCTCCTCAGTGGTCGAGAGCTACCACCAAGATGGGGAGCGCCGCTCCTACATTGGGAGCAGCCAGCCCCCAGCAGTCAAGGAGGCCATTGCGCGGGAAGAACAGCAGGAGGACGAACGGCTGCTCTATGTCGCTCTTACCCGCGCAAGAGCCCGTCTCTACCTCCCTTACGTGCCTCTCCGAGACACCAAGGACAAGGGACTCAAACTCGACGGCGCCTATGCTTGCGTCAACGCGCGCCTCGACGCCATGATGAAGCAACCAGGAGGCCCCGGCCCTTTTTTCCAGATCGAGGTGCTTGACGATACTCCTCCCCCCTCCCTTCCAGAACCTTCCCCTCTGTCCATTCCCGCCTGGGTCACTCCGGAGGATGCCTTCCTGCCTCGTTCTTCCGAGCGTGAGGTGGAGGAGATCCGCGCCACCCGAGGCGGTCGCTTTGTTACCTCCTATACGGCCATGCAGAAAGGCTATCCGCCCCAAGAGGCCTCTCGGGAGGAGGACCAGACCGGCGAGGTCGTCCCGGAGCTGGTCCGAGGGGAAGACGATCTGCCAGGAGGCGCCGCCACCGGAATCTTCCTTCACCGAATCATGGAAACCCTCGATTTCTCCACGCTTGCAGGAGCACCCCCTCTAGAGCTGTGGCGTACCCTCCCCCAAGTGCGCCGCTGCGTAGACTTGGCTGCCCGCACCCACGGCATCGACCCTCGCTACCTACCTCATGCTGAACAGATGATCTATACTGCTCTCACCTCACCCCTTTCTCTCGGAGATGGTGGCGAGCTACAAGGGTTGTGGGGGCTGACCCGAAGGCTTTGTGAGGTCGAGTTTCTCTTCCCCCTTCCGGCACCTCCTACCACAGGCTTTCTTGATGAGGAAGAGCGCATCCGCCACGACGAGGGCTATGTAAAGGGGTTCATCGACTTCCTCTTTGAGCACCAAGGAAAGCTCTACTTTGCCGACTGGAAGAGCGACGGCCTCCGCTCCTTCGCCCCTTCCTTCCTTGGAGCCCATGTCCACAAGAATTACCCTCGCCAGCTCCAGCTCTACTCCCTAGCGCTGGTGCGTATGCTGGGCGCCAGGGACGAGCGCACCTTTGAGGAGCGCTTCGGCGGGATTCTGTACGTGTTCCTCCGAGGTATTGAGCGAGGCAACGGGGAAGGGTTCTACTTCTGGCGCCCCGACTGGGAGCAGATTCTCCGCTGGGAGCAGGATCTGCAACAGAGAGAAGCGCTGCGTGACCGTAAGTGTTACGGCTCCTTGCGGAGCCCCCCACCCAACCCTAGCAGAGCGTCTGCCGGCCGGATCCGGTAGAGCAGGCTTCGCTGCGGTGCCTCGGCCATGATGCCCTCGAAGGTGCGGCGCCTCGGCCGTTTCATCTGATCCGCCAGACCGTAGGGAAAGCCGGTTACTGGATCCGTCCGCTCTAGCAGGATGGCATGCTGGTGGATTCGACCATCTCGCTTTCTCCCCTGGATCGCTAGGATGTCTCCAGGACGGAATAGATCTGCATTCTCCTCCAAAAACCGGAAAAACGCTGACCTCTGCTCGAAGGGGATCCGCTCTGCTCCTTGGAAGCGCCGCACTTCGAACAGATCTGGGCGAGATACAGCAAATTTCTCGAAGCCCAACACCCCACGCCGATTCGGGATCCCCAGGGAATCCAAACGGACACTGCCCAGACGCCTTCCCGGAGCCTCTCCTCGGGGGGCAAACCAGGTTCCAGAAGCTCGCTCGAAGCTATCCAACACAAAGTCAACGCAGACTTGCGGAGGCCAAGGACGACCTGAAGCGTCGAACACGGGATAGCTATGCCCATCCACCTGGAAGGTTGAGTCGCCCCGCAAGTAGGCCGCAAACCAAGCTGGCCGGAGCTGTCCGTCCCGCTCTGCAGTCTTCTCTCCTTCTGGCCGGTCAAAACGCAAGGCTTCGTCCACCTGCGCAGTCACCACTGCGGAAAGCCGAGCCAGGGCTTCTCGCCGCGCCTGCGTTGCTTCACGATGAGCTGCTACGCTTCTGTCGTCCTCAGTGCATCCCAGAGAGAGCCGGGCCCCCTCCGAGGGCAACCACGCTCTTACCCAGCGCTCTCCGAAGCGCAGTTCCGCTACCAGCCCATGCTCGCCCCGGTGGAGTATCCGGGCCCGGTCGAAGCCCTCCGCCTCGGCCAGCGCCCGTAGATCCCGATGGAGCGGCGCCTCCAGCTCGGCTCGCGTGGACGCTACCCGGTCGCCAAAGATCAGCTCCGCATTCTGTCCGGCGCGGCTCCCCTCAGCGTAGACGTAGACCCGAGCGCCTCGCACCCGCTTCAGCGTCAGCCGGGAGATCTCTGTGCCCCGCTGATGCCACACCTCCGGCTCGTCGAAGAGATCCCCGACGTGTAGCTCTGTGGCCAGCGCTAGAGCGTCCTGGGGGTCCGGGGCGTAGAGGTACCCCTCTCGCAGCAGCAGGGATCGGAGCACCGACGGCTCCCGGGCGTGGCGCTTGAGTACCTGCACCACCCGCCCCCCAGGTGTCCCTCGTTGCAGCAGTGCAAGGGACGGACGAAGTGCCTCCGGCAGCGTGTCTGAGGTCGGTGCTCCCGGCTCCCGGAGGAAGATCATCGGCTCGGCTCGGACGCGCCCCAGAAACTCACGGCGTGCCTGATCGAAGGACGGCGCCCCGGGCAGCGCAGGGGTGACCAGCGCCGCCGCGATCCGCAAGGAGCACCCCTCAGGTGCCGGAGCCGTGACAGCCTGCGACACCGGGGGGGTCGGAGCCGGATGGCCTCCTGCAGCCCGAGCACGCTCGCAACCTGCCAGAAAGACGAGGAACGCGACAGCAAAGGCAGAGGCGGCTGCGGAGCGGAACATCGAAGTCACGAGGAGAATACGAAGACAGACCACAGAGGCTCCCCCAGGTCAGCGCGAAACGGCAGCCAAGCGGCTCAAGACCTCTTGAACGGAAGCAGGTGGGTGATGTACCACCGCCCGGCCCAGGAGATCATGACTCGCACCTCAAAGAAGCGTTCCTTCCCCTGGGCCGTACGGTAGCAGAGCTTCCCGCGAAAGGTCCGGTGGTAACTGATCTTGTTGCCCTCCTCGCCGGGCTTGACCAGCGTAGGTATGGACCCGAGAGCGAAGCCCTCGAAGGTTGCCCCCTCCAGATCCTTCCGATACTTGCGATGAAGCTTTCGGATATCCTCCTCGTACACCCGGTAGAGCTGATCCCAGTATTTCCCTGGGCTTTTGATATCTTTGAGAACCAAGAAAGGCTCTTTGGGGAAGAAGAAATCGCTGGCTTTCGAGGGCTCGTTCCCCTGAATTGCTTCGAACAACCTCCGTGCCTGTCCGGTTAGATCTTCGCTCTCCAACGGGGGACGCTCCAGGTTCACCCTAGCCAGCTCTGCCCGCGACGCCTGCCTCAGGGGCTCCACCGGAATCTTTGTGAAGAACGTCGCTGGAGCCGCCGGAGAAGCAGAAGGTGCAGCAGCGAGATATTTGTGGGCAGAACTCAGGGTTGGAGTCGAAGCAGGGGCCTGCGCAGGCACGGAGGCCGAGGCCAGCCGTCCGCTCCTGCTCCCTATCGCCATGGCAGGGGGGCTCGATTCCAGGTTAGGCTCGGTCGCTGTTTGTGAAGTGCATGCAGCGAAAAAGATAGCCGCAGCCACCGCTCTCCTCCTTCCTTGGATTGCAAGGGAGAGAGGGGGTTTGGGGGTAAGGTCACTTGTCCTGTTCGAGGATGATGAGGGCGACACGGCGGTTGCGGGCGCGGTTGCCGGCGGTGACATTGGGTACCAGGGGACGCTCGGAGCCGTATCCGCGGGCCTCTAGGCGATCGGCCTTGACCCCAAGGGAGATAAGGCGATCCCGAACAGCCTGAGCACGCTGCTCGGAGAGGGTCTTGTTGAAGGCAGGGGTTCCCTGGTTGTCGGTGTGGCCCTGGATCTCAATACGGCGCAAGTTGGGGTTTCGTATAAGGACGTCGGCGATCTCTTGGAGAAGGACATCGCTGTCAGAGAGAATCTTGGCGCTCCCAGTTTCGAAGTGCACTTGCTGCTTGATGATAATCTCCCGCTTACCGATGGTAACCTTGGGGTTTTTCGGGCGTTTGTTGATGGATATTGTGACCCGAACCTCCTCCCGGGGTCGAACGTCCGCTTGACCAAGGCCACCCATATACGCCTCAGAGGAGGTGGAGAGCTTGTAGGCACCGGGGTTAAGATCCTTGAATTGGAACTTCCCGTTCCCATCCGTGGAGGAGGTACGCTCCTTACCGGTGCTGTCGGTGAGGGTCACCGTAACGCCGGAGACGCCACTCCCTCCCTCTGCGTCGACAACGGTTCCACCGATGGAGCCAAGCTTCGGAAGCGCTTCAAGAGCACAGTCTACCTCGGTGACACTGCCTGTTGGAGTAGGAGACGCAGAGGTGGGAGCAGGAGTCACCGCGGGGTCGCCAGGCATCGGAGGCGGTGGAGGTGTAGCAGGCCCCGTAGCCCCAAGAGCAGCGGGAGCCGCCGCTACGACGGTGACGGAGCAGGTTCCCTCCCGATACCCCTCGGCCTTGACGTGGAACGTGTAGGTACCCGGTTCGAGGTGACCTGTCTTGAAGCGTCCGCTATTGTCGGTAACTAGCCCGGTGAGATCGCGACCTTCAAAGCGAACGATGGCATTGGGGATGCCCTGCTGGCTGCCCGCCTCATGAACCATACCCACCACAAAGGATTGGGGTGGCGGCGGGAGGGTGACCACGCGCTCGATCGGAGGCGCTTCCTTGATGACGGGAGGAGGCTCAACGGTATCGAAGGCATAACCAACACCCCACCAGAGCGTCCAAGGAGCCTGCGGGGCGACCTCCTCAATGAACTTCCGATGACCGGAGATACCACGGTCGAAGGCACCGGTAACCATCAACCCCTTGAGGAAGGGATTGACCCGGACACCGAGGGAAAGACGCGACGGGGTAACACCGAAGTTGGAGGCCTTAGCGAGGCAGTCCTCACCGGGGAAGATACGCCCCTGACGGCAGGCGTATTCTTGCCGATTGACCGGAATATCGATGGAGTATTCGACGAAGGGACGGATTGTACGGATCTTCTCCCCCGGGGCCAAGACTCCCTCCAAGGCGATACCGATTTCGGCGAGGTCGACCCGGTTGATCCCAAGACCGAAGCGCTCGATACGGGTGATCCTGTTGCGTCCCCGCTGCTCCTCGATGGATTCAACAATCTTGCCGGAGTTATCGAGGCGGTAGCCAACGTTGAGGTGCGCGAGGAGGGGGAGGCCACCCTCTTCTTTCCGAAAGTCGAAGGTGGAAACCGCACGCCCCCGGACGCTGGTGCTACTGCTGTTGATCCCCACACCACCGCTGCCGTTGAGGAGAAGGAGCTGGAGATCCGCACCGATGTTGACCATCCGGTAAGGAGCCGTGGGCAAGAAGACCTTGGTGCCGAGGATCGTGTCGCCGAGAACCTGGAGCAGCTCGGGCTTCCCTTGGTTGTTGCCGTTCGCGAAAGATCGGATCGCCACGTACCCTTCCAGGAAGTTGGTGACGGTAGCAGATGCAGCAAAGGTGGCACCGAAGTGCGTAGCCTCGTCGTCCTCCTGGGAGGGACAAGGAGTGCCGCTCTTGCAGAGGAAACTCGATGTGGAGAAGTAATCCCAAAGCACCTGGAGCCGGAACGTCCCCACTGGCGCCGAAGTAGCATTTGCGACTCGGAGCAGGCCCGTCGCCCCTCCGAGAGTCAACATCTCATGGAGCTGTGCATCGCGCCGAGCCTGATCGTTAGGGGGTGGTACCGAGGAGGGAGGGCCTGAGGCGTTCGCATCCAGAGCGAAGCCCCAGCCGCTCGAGGCTTGCTCCCCGGCCGGAGATTGGGCAGGTTGGGCCGATGGGGGCTCGGCGGGCTGACCCACAGGCGGTTGAGCAGGCTGCCCTGGAGGCCAGGTCGGGGGAGGCTGCTGGGCCGATGCCGTGGAAGCCACCCCGGCGAGGGACAGGAAGAACAGGACGGGAAGGGGACAAAGGGACGTGGCGCGCATCGGTCCTCGGAGGGTAGCAACGAAGAGAAACCCTGGAGCCAGGCATAGTGCACGACCAACTGGCTCCCTGCAGCAGCCCACCTTGTACCACCAATGTTCCCTGGGCCGGAAGTTTCCCTGACTCACCCGCCGCCCAATTCCAGAGGGGAGGGCAAGGCAGAACCATGGGAGAGGACCGGTACTTCTTGGAGACGGAGGGGTTGGGAGAGGCTAGCGTTGGTGCTAGAAGAACCCGTATGGCGAGCCGAGGCCGGATCCTGGTCGTCGATGACGAGGCCAACGCAAGGACGGCACTCTCGGAGATCCTTCATGAGGAGGGATACACTACGGAAACGGCCGCCGACGGCTTCAAGGCTCTCAAGAAAATTGGAGACTTTGACCCGGAGGTCGTCCTCACTGACCTCAAAATGCCTGGACTAGACGGCATCGGCCTGGTGGAGAAGGGCAAGCTGGCTTCCCCGGGCACGGTCTTCGTGGTGATGACCGCCTTTGGCACCATCGAAAGTGCCGTCGAGGCAGTCAAGCAGGGGGCGGAGAACTACCTCACCAAACCCCTTGATACGAAGATGCTGGTGCTAGTCACCGAGCGCGCTATGGAGAAAGCAAGGCTCCAGCGAGAGAACTTGCGGCTGCGGCAGATCCTCAAGGAGCGTAATGCCATCGGCCACATCGTCGCCCAAGACCCTCGTACCCTGGAGGTGCTCCGCCTTGTTGACCAGGTAGCCCCCAGCCGGGCCAGCGTGCTGATCACTGGGGAGAGCGGTACCGGGAAAGAACTCATCGCCGAGGCCATTCACCGGGGCAGCCCTCGCTCCCGAGCCCCCTTCGTCCGGCTTAATTGTGCTGCCCTTGTGGAATCGCTCCTGGAGAGCGAGCTCTTCGGCCACGAGAAGGGGGCTTTCACTGGTGCGGTGAGCCGCCGCGAGGGTCGATTCAAGCAAGCTGATGGAGGCACCCTCTTCCTGGATGAGGTGAGCGAGATTCCGGTAAGTACCCAGGTGAAACTGCTCCGCTTCCTTCAAGAGCGCACCTTTGAGCGAGTTGGTGGCAACGAAACCCTCAAAGTCGATGTTCGCATCATCGCCGCTTCCAATCGGGATCTACGCAAGCAGGTTGCCGAGGGTCGCTTCCGCGAAGATCTGTACTACCGCCTCAATGTAGTCAGCATCGAGATCCCACCACTGCGGGCTCGTAGGGGCGACATCCCTCTGCTGGCAGCCTTCTTCCTCCGACGTTATGCCCAGGAGAACGGCAAGCGTCTCGAAGGGTTTTCCGACGAAGCACTTGCAGCCCTCATGACCTATCCCTGGCCCGGGAATGTTCGAGAGCTAGAAAACGCTATCGAGCGAGCGGCGGTCCTGGCAACAGGTGACCGCGTTGAGCTGGCCCATCTTCCTACCACTGTTGTCCCCGAGGAGCGCCGCGACGAGATGCCTCGCGTCCCCGGTGCCTCCATTGCCGACCTAGAGCGCTACGCCATCCTGCGTACGCTGGAGTCCTGCGGTGGCTCCACTTCGCGGGCAGCGACCATCCTAGGAATCAGCGCCCGGAAGATTCAGTACAAGCTCCACGAGTACCAAGGGACAGTCCCCTCGCCGCCTTCCTCCGGCCTCTCCCACGAGGAGGAGTAATAACCTATGACAGCCCTGATTGAGGTCGAACACCTAACCAAGACCTTCTTTCTTGGGATTACTCGCAAGCGGGTCGATGCAGTGAAAGGCGTCTCGTTCTCCGTGCAGAGCAACGAGATTTTTGGCTTTCTCGGCCCCAACGGCTCTGGCAAAACTACCACCATCAAGATGCTCACCGGGCTGATCCGCCCCACCGGCGGCCGTGCCACCCTCTTTGGCCATCCTGTTCCCTCGGTGGAGGCGATGCGACGGGTTGGATTCCTACCGGAGAGCCCCTACATCTTCCCTTACCTCACGCCTCGGGAGTATGTCGAGATGTGCGGGCGTCTCTCAGGACTGCGGGGCCAGGCCCTCCGCGATCGCACGACAGCCGTGCTGCGCCGTACCGGCATTGAGTACGCCGGCGAGCGCCCTGTTCGCAAGCTCTCCAAAGGGATGACTCAGCGCTCCGCCCTGGCTGCTGCCCTGGTGGCCAACCCGGAGCTACTGGTGCTCGACGAGCCGATGAGCGGCCTGGACCCTATCGGCCGAAAGGAAGTACGGGATATCATCTTGGAAGAGCGTCGCGAAGGTCGCACCGTGTTTTTCTCTACCCATATCCTCGCGGATGCGGAAAGCCTCTGCGACCGGGTGACCATCCTTCGAGAAGGACGGGCCGTGGTCAGCGGCCCATTGCGCGATCTCGTCCGTGGTGACGTCCTCCATACCGATCTCACGCTGGCCCAGGCAAGCGAAGCGCTCGAGATGAAGCTCCGTGCAGCAGGTCACGAAACCCACCGTCGTGCCGGCCTGCTGGTGGTGGAAATCCGCGGTCAGGAGCGGGTCAACGATACGCTACTGGAGGCTATCCGAGGCGGAGCCCAGGTGGTCGAGGTGAGCCCTCGCCGGGAAACTCTCGAAGACCTCTTCGTCCGCCGCGCCATTGATGCCCCGACCGACGAGCCACGAACCACCGCAGAATAAGCACTTGCAATCATGGGCGTAGGAAGCATCGATCCGGGAGGAGCATGAGACGGCGGCGTTCCGCAGTAGCTTGGACGAAGCGGCCGGTCACTGGGTCTCGGTAGCCGCTGGGTCGAGGGAGCGAAGGATCCAAGCGAAGATGATGGTTGGCAATCTTTCCCATGAGAACCTCCCGAAGGTACTTGCCTACCAAGGAGGCAAGCGCCACCAGGGGATCCGAGCCGTCCGCATCCCGCACAAAGGCGACCGAGCCAACCCCGGCAAAGCGGTAGCTGCTCCGAGCCCGCCCCTCTTCCTCCACCGCAACGGGAAAGTCTCTAAGGGGCCCCAGGTGAGAAAGATAGCGGTTCAGCCCCCCAACCTTGCCGCACACCGCATCGATAGGCCCCCCCCCTCGCTCCCGCAGGGCTAGAATCAGGCGCTCCATGGCTCGGAGATCTGAGGTGGTCAGCGTGCGTCCGGCGGCTCGCTCCTCATGGAGCCTGGAGGTACAGAGATACACGCTACGGACCTCCCACATCTCGACTTCCCGCTCCTGAAGCTTCTCGACGTCGCAACGCACTGCTTCAACGAGGTCCGAAGGTGCCTCGAAGGCCCCCCCTGCACCCCAACACTGAGCCTCGACGTGGGGTGGGCATAGAGCCCGTAGTTCCCTGCGAGGCAGCAGAGAAGCCCCCTCGACAATGTCATCCGGCCTCCTTGCCCCAGGGAACATCACACGAGCCCACGCCTCCGCGAGCCAAGGCTTCTGGAAGGAAACCAGCTTCTTCGAGTCATCAAGGTGAGGGAGAGCCGCGAGGCTTTCCCGACGCAACCACCGGGCCCCCTCCACCGTAGCCCGCGCCAGCACACCGGTGACCACCAGAGGGCCGAGCTGAGGGCCCATCCCGTTCTCGTCAATACCGACCAGCAGCACGCTCATCCTACCGGGCGTAGCACGATCCATTCATCTGCCCCCACGACGATCGGAGAAGGATCGACGAGCGTCCCGCTCACAGAATAGGTGGATTTGGATAAAGATTGATCAACATCAATCCATACCACAAAAAATCTATAATTTCGAGCAGTGTAAACCATGAATGTATCTTGCTGATCCATGTTGATCCTATCCCTCTGTCCAGGAGATACCGGCAGGGATGGGAGCGCTGAGCCGAAAAGCCTGGTTTCCTGGTTTAGGATCAAGATCCAGAGGGTTGTATCTCGGATGGAGGGACTCGAAGGCGAGCCCTAAGCTGGGCGTAGCGCCAGTAAGTATAGACCACCGGGATGATCTCCAAGGTCAGGAAGGTACTGGTGAAAAGGCCGCCAACCATCGGCGCGGCGATGCGCTTCATCACGTCGGCGCCACTGCCCTCCGCCCACAGCAGCGGTACGAGCCCGACAAACATGGTGCCCACGGTCATCAGCTTGGGGCGCACCCGCTGCACCGTGCCCTCCATGTGGGCCCAGATGATGTCGTTCAAGTCGCGGATTTTCCCCGCTCGCAGCCGTCGCTCGTAGGCTTGATCAATGTAGACGATCATGACTACCCCCGTCTGCGTTGCCAGTCCCACCAAAGCAATGATCCCCACCCAGACCGCCGTCGACATGCGGTACTCCAGCAGGTAGAGGAGCCACACACTCCCGACGAGGGCGAAAGGAACGCTCAGCAGAACGATCAGTGCTTCGGTGAGGTTACGGAACTGGAGATACAGAAGGCTCACAATGATTGCTAGGGAAGCAGGAACCAACAACTTGATCCGCTCCTTCATTCGAGCGAGCTGCTCGTACTGACCGGACCAATGGAGGTACGCACCCTCCGGTAGTCTCAGCTCCCCGCGGAGCCGGGCATCTTCGATGGCGATGCGCCCCCGGTCCACCAGGCCACCGACGTCGGCCTTGGGGTCGAGATCCAGGTAGAGATAGCCCACCGGAGAGCCGGCCTCGCTTCGGAGCATGGAAGGGCCCGGGACGATGGCCACCTCTGCCACTTCTCCCAACGGGACGTAGGGCTGCCCGCCGGTGGCAAGGCCCGGTGGGCCGCTGGCCCGGTCCGACTTCCCAACGCCGGCAGGCACCGGAAGCGGGAGCGCGCGGAGCTGGGGGAGAGTGCTACGAAAATCCTCCTGGAAACGTACCGTCACCGAGTAGCGGGCCCGTCCCTCTACGGTGGTGGTGACGGTGGTACCGCCGATAGCTTCCTCAACAAGCTGGTTTACGTCATCCCCCCGAAGCCCGTAGCGCGCCAGCGCTTCCGGGCGGGGTTTCACATCCACATAGTAAGCGCCCCAAGTTCGTTCATAGATCGCGTGGCGTACCCCGGGAACCTTGGCTAGCAGTCGTTCCAGTGCCTCACCTACCTCATCCACTTCGGGGGCGCTCCGGGCGAAGACTTTGACGCCCACCGGGGTACGGATCCCAGTGCTGAGCATGTCGATACGGTTGCGGATGGGCTGGGTCCAAGCATTCTTCCAACCGGGGAGTTGGAGCGCCTCATCCATGCGAGCAACCAGTTCCTCCCGGGTCATTGGGGCTTGATCCGGCCAGATGCGTCGCAGCAACGAGGCCAGCGATGCCGGCGCCCAGGAGGAATACCAGCGAGGGCGAGGGTGCAGGGGCCACTGTTCCCGTGGCTTGAGCCGGATGATAGTTTCGATCATCGCCAGCGGCGCCGAGTCTGTAGGGGTTTCCGCCCTGCCAGCCTTCCCGTGAACGCTGAGCACTTCCGGGAAGGTGCGGAGCACCGCGTCCTGCCTCTGGAGCTGGCGCTTCGCCTCCTCAATGGAGATCCCGGGGAGGGTGGTGGGCATGTAGAGCAGGTCACCCTCGTCCAGTTCTGGCATGAATTCGCTCCCCAGCCGCAGTGCCGGAGGAATCGCCGACAGCACCGCCAACACTCCGATCAGCACCGTGGTCAGCGGCCTTCGCAGCGCTACATAGACGAAGGGCTGGTAGACTTGCTGGATGGCCCGCGACACCGGGTGAAGATGCTCCGGGTAGGTCTTGCCGCGGAGCAGGAGATCCCGGAGTGCGGGGGCTAGGGTTACGCTCAGCATTGCTGCCGTTAGCATCACAAGGGTCTTGGTGTACGCCAACGGCTTAAACAGTTTACCTGCCTGCCCCTCTAGCCCGAACACCGGCAGGAACGCTGCCGCCACGATCAGCAGCGAGAAGAAGATCGCGGGTGTTACCTCCCGCGCCGCCTCCGAAAGGAGCCTCCGCCGCTCCAACTCCGGGAGGTCGTCGGGCGCGCCCTCCAGCTTCTTGTGGCAGGCCTCGATCATCACGATCTCCGCGTCCACCGTCGCCCCAAGGGCGATGGCGATGCCTCCCAGGCTCATGATGGTCGCCGGCATCCCCGCTCCGGAGAACGGGATCACGCTCAGCAGCACTGCGAGCGGCATACTCACCACCGGCAGAAGCGCACTCCTCAGGTGCCACAGGAAGATCACGATCACCAGAGCCACCACCGCCGCCTCCTCCACCAGCGCCTTCTTCAGTGTCGCGATGGACCGGTCGATCAGGCTGCTCCGGTCGTAGGTGGTCACCACCTTTACCCCCTCCGGTAGCGACCTCTGCAGCGAACGTAGCCGCTCCTCCACCCGCCGGATCACCTCGTAGGCATTTTCCTCATGGCGCGCTACTACGATGGCCCCTACCGCCTCTCCTCGCCCATCCAACTCTCCTAGCCCACGCCGCTGCTCTCCCCCCACCTGCACTATCGCTATGTCCCGCAGCCTCACTGGAACCCCCCCACTGGACCGTAGCACCACCTCTCCTAGTGTCTCTGCCCCCGCCAGGTACCCTCGCCCTCGCACGTAGTACTCCCGCCCGCTCAACTCCAGTGTCCGCCCTCCCACGTCGCGATTGCTGGCCCGGATTGCCTGGGCTACCTCCCCCACGGTCAGCCCATAGGCTCGCAACCGATTCGGATCTAGTTTGACTTGATACTGGCGTTCGTAGCCACCGAGGGAGGCAACCTGGGCCACGCCGGGGATGCTCTCCAGGGCGAAGCGTAGGTGGAAATCCTGGAGGCTGCGTAGCTCTCCAAGGTCATGTTTCCCGCTCGTGTCCACCAGGGTGTACTGATAGACCCAGCCAACACCGCTGGCATCCGGACCCAAGATGGGGGTAACGTCCGGCGGCAGCCGTCCCCGAATCCCATTCAAGTACTCGAGAACCCGCGACCGCCCCCAATAGAGGTCCGTCCCCTCCTCAAAGAGCACATAGACAAAGCTCATACCGAACATAGAGAAACCGCGGACGGCGGTAACTCGGGGGGCTGCCAATAGACCTGCGGTGATCGGGTAGGTAACTTGATCCTCGACCACACTCGGGGAGCGACCAGGGGCCTCGGTAAACACAATCACCTGGGTGTCGGAGAGGTCCGGGATCGCATCTAGGGGAATGCGGCGAAGCAAGGTAGCAGCCCAAAGCGAGAGGCCCGCGTAGATCACCAACACCAACCAGCGGTGGTGGGCACACCAGCCCAGCAAACCGTCGATCACGGTTGTACCTCGGAGGCGGACGGGGCCACGCCGGCCTCCGCAGAAGGTACCAGTACCCCGGAGAATGCCGCCTGGAGTCGGCTCTCCGCATCGATGAGGAAGGCAGCCCCCGAAACCACTCGCTCTCCGGCCTTGAGACCGGAATGAATTTCCACCCGCCCTTGGTGTTCAGCCCCAACGGCGACGAGCCTGGGGGCAAACCTCCCAGCACCGAGGTCCACGAAGACATGGCGCTGGGTACCGGTGTCCAGCACCGCATCCCGGGGGATCACCAGGGCGCGGCGTTTCCCAAGAGCAAAGCGTACCGCGCCATAAAGCCCGGGGCGGAGCACCGGCGTCTTCCCGAGGAACCGGAGCCGAACTCGGAGTGTCCGGGCAGTGTCGTTCACCTCCGGATAGATCAGGTCTACGACCACGGGAAGCTCGTCCGGGCCGAAGGAAGCGATGCCCCGGTCACCCACTCGGAGCCGAAGGGACTCTATGGCCAACACATCGGCCACCAGATAGACCCTGGAGAAGTCTACAATCTCGTAGAGCGGCATCTCTGGAGTGACATAAGCGCCCAAAGCAGCCTCTTTGCGAGTGACCACCCCGGAGGCCGGTGCGCGCACTGGCACAGCCCGCACGGGAGCATTCTTTTGAACGATCTCATCCAGATCTCGGGAGGAGAGCCCCAGTAGCTCCAGCCGACGACGAGCTGCTTCCGCAAGGGAGCCTCCCGCGTGCGCCCCCTCGCGGGAGGCAGCGCCCGCATCAGCCTCCCCTTGCCACCGCCGCGCTAGCAGGAACTCTTCCTGTGCTCGGTAGATCTCTGGAGCGTAGAGGTACGCCAGGGTCTGGCCTGCATGAACCTGGACACCTATCTCCGTCACCAGCACCCGCTCTAGGTAGCCGGGAGACCGTGCATGCACCCGGCTCTCCCCCTGCTCTGGAGAAGCCACGTAGGCGGGGGCTCGAAGCTCCTCGTCCAGCTCCATCTCCTCGACCATCGCCGATCGAACCCCCATCTTCTGGGCCCGATCCAGGTGCACCGCCACCGGCACCAGTCCAGGGACCGTCAGCCCTACTCCTGCCATCTCCTGCTGTGCCTCCTGGCGCCGGGCCTCGATCAGCGCTGGCTCCAGCTCCATCAGCGTCATGTGGCACAGGGGGCAGTCCCCCGGCTCATCGGTAACGACAAAGGCGTGCTCCACCATCGGGCAAGTGTACTTGAGGCCCTTGCCCCCAGGGCCTGCCAGCATCTCCCAGCCGGACCAGAGCGCCAACGCCCCCACCGCCACCAGCAAGAGCCACCGCACCGCCGCCATCCACTTCACCCCAGGGGGCGGCGGCTCCTTGCCCTCCCGTAGCTCATCACTAGATCCAGTGGTCACGGCGTTTCCTTCCGAGGGACAGCCATCGCCACGGATGACAGAGAGGGCAGGGGAGTGGTCATGATCACTAGCTCGAGTCGAGCCCGCTCCAGCTCTGCACGGGTACTCACCTCCATCAGTTCCACCTCCCGCAACTCGTGAACTGCTTCAATCCAGCCCGAGGTGTCTACGGCGCCGGTCACATACCCCGACCGCGCAGCCTCCACAGCCCGACGGGAGGCCGGCAGCAGCCGCTCTCGCAGCACGACGTACCGACGGGTCAGCGCAGAAGCCCGTGCATGGGCCGAGGCAACTCGCTGCTCGACCTGGAGTCGTACGGCCTCCCCATCGCTGCGCCGGGCGTCCCGCTCGGCCTCCCGGGCCCGGACCATGGCCGCCTGCCCCTTGCTCAGCCACGGCAAGCTCATGGAGAACATGGCCCCCCAAGTATGGTTTTGTGGATCGTCGGGGCCCATCCAGCCATAGTTGACTCCAATGGTGACCATGGGCGAGCCGGCCATGTGCCGGGCTGCCTCAGCGCGGGCGGCATCTCGCCGGACCGCCGCCTCCGCTGCGAGGATCTCTGGATGCTGGCCCCGAGCACGCTCCAGCAACACCGGCAACGGTTCGATCGCCTCCTCTTGGGGCTCCTCCCGGAGCTCCAGAGGGGCTTCCGGTGGCGCGCCTAGCAACAGATTCAAGGCATTGCGGGCACGCCGCTCATCCCCTCGGGCCATCTCCTCTTCCGCATGCTGAGCGGCTTCCTCCCGCTCCACCCGAACCAACTCCAGCAGGACTCCTGCCCCGGTGCTCTGACGAGCCCGCACTGCTGCAGCCAAATCCCCCAGGAGCTTCCGGTGTCCTTCATGGAGTGCCACCCGCTCCCGTGCCTCCTTCAGATCGATGGCGAGCATCCCTGCCTGCACCGCAAGCTCCCGCTCCTGAGCCACTAGTTCGGCGATTTCCACCCGAACCTCCTCCAATGCAGCCCGGACCTCGGCTCTCCGGACCTTCCCTGGAGGAATGCTTTGCTGGAGCCCCAACATGAGCATCGAGCCATGTCCGTAGAGGAAAGGCATCCGCAGCGGAGCCTGCCAGAGCTGAGCCATCGCCATAGGCGGGGGCAGCCCTTCGGCAGCGCTTGCTTCCTCCAGCTTGCT